>JABSPN010000316.1 GCA_013214425.1 Flavobacteriaceae bacterium
AAGCAAGTAGTCATACTGACTTTAGAGGAAATGATGCCTACAATGAGGCTTTATCAGATAGAAGAGCTAAGTCAACACGACAATATGTAATCTCGAAAGGAATCGCTGCAGAACGATTAACGGCTGTAGGAAAAGGAGAGAGAGAACCTAAGGTTCCTTGTGGAGATACTTGTACAGAAGAAGAACATCAAACAAACAGACGTTCAGAATTCACAATTATAAAAATGGAGTAATATACCCAACTAGTTACTTTCATATATAGAAAAAAGTCAACTTTAATGGTTGACTTTTTTGTTATCGTAAAATGTGAAACTAATTCTTTGTATAAATAAAAACTTTTTTCGCACCGTTTGCCCAATTAGTTGTCGTTTCTTTTATAGTTTCTCCGGCTTTATTAACATCATAGATAGTTAAACTTACTGGAATCAAATCAGGTAACGAGTCAGATTTTTTTTCAAAGGATTTTTCTGAAAACAGTTTCCCTTCAGCATTGTAAATTTTAACCAAGTGACCTGGCTCAAAAGATTGCTCGGTATTTGTGATTGTTTCTCGTTCTAAAATGTTGTTCTTGTATGAATAAAGTGTTTTAGAGAGAACGGTATTTTCTTTGGAAGTAACTATCTCAGAAATAGGTGATTCAGTTTCATTATAATCGATATGATATTTATAAAGTATTTCTCCTTTCCATAGCATTTTTTTTAAAGACTTTTCTAATTTTCCTTCAGCATTTAAAGTATATTCATAACTGTTAAATGCTGTATCCATTGCCTTTCCTTCTTGATAATGAATGGTTGTCATTTTGTGATCTCTACCGTTTTTTTCTAGAACTTCGGTAAAAGTATTTAATTGATCTCCATGCCAGGATTTAGACTGGAATAGATTGCCATTATTTCGATAATATTCTTCAGTTTTGAAGTTTACATCAGGATAAAAAGCGGTTATTTCACTATAGACTATATTTCCTTCAGCATTATGCTTTTGTTTTTCTACAGAGATAGTATCGGTTGGATTTTGTAAAGAATCGAGTTTGATTTTATACCAGGTGACAACTTCAGGAATTACATCAATTTGTTTGATAAGGTCCGAATTTAAGTTAGCTCCATGAGTAACTTTATAATCTTTTTTACAACTGATTAAAACGAATAGAATACTTAAATAAATGAATGGTTTCATGAGTATTGATTTGGTTATTAATATGGCTAACTAATATAATTCCATATGTTTTTATGTTTACCTAACAATTGGTAAGTATAATTAATTATTTGGTTTTCGGGGAACTCCAGACTAGGATCCTCCTTTAATACCTGAATGGCATAATGCCTGGCTAATTTAAGGATATCATTATCTTTAACAATATCGGCAATTTTTAAATTTAGCACACCACTTTGTTGTGTACCCATTAAGTCACCAGGACCTCTGAGTTTTAAGTCCACCTCTGCAATTTCGAATCCGTCATTAGTACTTACCATAGTTTCCAAACGCGTTTTAGAATCGGCAGAAAGTTTATAGCTGGTCATTAAGATGCAATAACTTTGTTTTGCACCTCTTCCTACACGTCCTCTTAATTGGTGTAATTGAGAAAGACCAAAACGTTCTGCACTTTCAATAATCATCACACTGGCATTGGGTACATTTACACCAACTTCAATCACAGTAGTAGCAATCATGATTTGAGTTTCGCCTTTTACAAAGCGTTCCATTTCAAAATCTTTGTCGGCTGGTTTCATCTTTCCATGCACAATAGATATTTGATATTCTGGCTGCGGAAAATCTCTGGAAATACTTTCATATCCATCCATTAAATCTTTATAATCTAAAGCTTGAGACTCCTGAATAAGTGGATAAACAATATATATTTGTCTGCCCTTTCTAATTTCATCTCGAATAAACTGAAAGATTTTTAAGCGATTGCTATCATAGCGATGTACTGTTTTAATCGCTTTTCGTCCTGGCGGTAATTCATCAATAACCGAAATGTCTAAATCTCCATACAAACTCATGGCTAAAGTTCTTGGAATTGGAGTAGCTGTCATGACAAGAATATGGGGAGGAATTTCATTTTTTCTCCAGAGTTTGGCTCTTTGAGCGACACCAAATCGATGTTGTTCATCAATAATGGCCAGACCTAGATTTTGGAATTGAACTTTATCTTCTAAAAGGGCATGAGTACCAATGAGGATGTTTAAACCTCCATTTTCTAATTCCTCATGAATAATTTTCCGCTCAGCAGTTTTTGTAGATCCAGTAAGTAATTTAATGTTGACACCAAGACCCTTTACAAGCTCTTTTATGCCAGTGTAATGCTGAGTGGCTAATATTTCAGTAGGAGCCATGATGCAAGCTTGAAAATCATTATCAATGGCTAATAAAGCAGTCATTAGTGCAACAATTGTTTTTCCTGAACCCACATCTCCTTGTAATAGGCGATTCATTTGCGCATTACTTCCCAAATCATTCCTAATTTCTTTAATCACTCTTTTTTGAGCATTGGTCAATTCGAAAGGAAGGTGGTTCGCATAAAACTCATTAAATAATTCACCAACTTGATCAAAAGGGTATCCTCTTATACGATGTTTACGAGTAATATTTTTTCTGACTAATTGTAATTGAATGTAGAATAACTCTTCAAATTTTAACCTGAATTGAGCTCTGGCTAACGAATTAGCATCCTTTGGGAAATGCACATTCGTTAAGGCATCAGTTTTAGAGACTAGATTCAGCTCTTCAATTAATTTTTCTGATAAGGTTTCAGTAAATTTTCCTCCAGATTCCTGAAACAAATTTTGCATCAGCTTGTTTTTGACTTTGTTGGTAATGCCTTTAGTATTCAGTTTTTCCGTAGAGGGATATACCGCTTGCATACTGGCTTTAATTCTCCCTTCATGTTCAGCAAGTAACTCCATATCTGGATGTGGCATTGAAAAACCATTATACCAATTACATTTTCCGAAGATAACATATGGAATATTCAGTTTTAAGCTGTCTTTTATCCATTTTTGTCCCCTAAACCAAACCAATTCCATTTCACCTGTACCATCTGTAAAAGTGGCGACTAAACGCTTGCCTTTTTTTTGCTCAACCATTTTAATATGAATCACTTTTCCAACAATTTGAACATCTGCACTGTTGCGTTGTAATTCATTGATTTTGTAATATTTTGTTCGGTCTATATAACGATTGGGAAAGAGGTTGATTAAATCTTGATAAGTGAAAATACCTAACTCCTTTTTGAGTAAGTCGGCTCTATTTGAACCAATACCTTTTAAGTATTCTATTGGAGTTTGAAGTGTTTTCAACTAAGGAATTGTTTAATTCAAATATACTTAAATAATGGTGATTTTGTATCTCTGTTTTTTAAGATAAATATTTAGACTATACTAGTGTTAAAAATTCCAATTATAATTGACTGTTAATGTTAAAATGTAGGAACATCGTTAAGGTTTGATATTTTGTCAATCCCTTTTCTTATTTTGGTCTTAGATTTGATATATTCATTATATGAAACGACTGATCCCAATAGTTACATTATTTTTTCTTTCAGTAGTAACAGCTCAGAACAGCAAAAATATCGATTTTAAAAAAGTAACGGCTATCGTTGACATAAACCCTTATAACAAAGAAGTTAAAGGGACTGTAGAATTTACGTTTGATTTAAAGAATCAAGTCAAATCAATAGCGGTTGATGCAAAGCCAATGAACATTACAAATGTCTTTTTGAATGATAAAAAAATCAAATTTAATGTTACCGATAATCAGGTAATTGTCAATAAAAATGTAAAACCAAAAGGGCAAGAACAAAAGCTTACCATAGCCTATAATACAAAGCCTAAAAAAGCCATGTATTTTGTGGGTTGGGATAATGATGGACCGAATCAGATTTGGACTCAAGGACAAGGGAAGTACACATCAAACTGGTTGCCTAGTTTTGATGATATGAATGAAAAAACAGAGTTTGATTTATTCATCAGATTTGATTCAAATTATGAAGTTATTGCTAATGGTAAACTGATTGAAAAAGGGACGTCTGTAGATGGCAAAACCTTGT
>JABSPN010000317.1 GCA_013214425.1 Flavobacteriaceae bacterium
GAGGGATATCAAAGATGAATAAATATTACTCTTTTGCTAGTTCTTTTAATCCAAATCTTATTAAAGGAAATAATGAAAAGTTAAAAGGCTTTATAAAATGACTTATGATATCATTTACTTCACTTGAATCATTAAGAATTTCAATGTTTATTTTTTGAAAATTAGTTACTATTCTTTGATAAACCTCTCCGTTTTCCATATGAAATACCGTTCGTAAAATTTCATTTCTTTCAATTAAACTATTAAGAGTATTTTCAAGCTTTAAAATATCAACATCACCCTTTATTAAGAAAGATACCGTATTATTATAAACAGTATTTACATCATTTAAGCTTTGTAAAAAATACATTCTAAACTGCGCTTCAGTTATTTTATAAAGTTTCTTATCCTCAGCTTTAGTTAATTGAATAGCTTCTGTTAAACCAGTATTTTGAATTAAAGTTGCTTGCTCAAGTAATGTTGGGTTAGAAAAAATATCTTTAATCGACAATTCTTTTTCAAAATTTTCATAAATAGCGGATATTAATGAAAGTACCTTTACCGAATCTCCTCCTTCTGCAAAAAAACTACTTGTTTTTGAGTAATTATTTTTACCAAATAAAATACTTTGCCATATATTGTTTAATAATTTCTCTGTTTCATCAAAATCATTAATATTTCCCTTTTCCAAAGAATGTTCATCTTTTTCAAAGAAAGGATTCTCTTTTAATGTCTCAAGATATTTCTTTTGATTAGATATTTGATAAATAGAATTTAAAGATTTATTCCACAGTACAATATTATTTGTTAGATTAGTTTGTTTAGACCCTTTTAAAGTAACACCTTTATTTTTTAATTTAATTATTCCACCCCGTTCTTTATAGCCTTCTCGATAGGTTATTTTAATCTCTTTGATTCCATTAATAATGGTATTAGTATCTATCCTAAATAACTTGTTCTCATTTTCATACTCTTTTATTAAAATCCATGAAGTACGATTTAGAAATTGTAAAACGGGAGTATTTCTTTTGGTAGGCTTAAATATAGTGTTTATGTATTTTAAATTTTCCTTTTTTGCCATTCTAAACAGTTCATTTAAAATGGCCTCTTCCACATTTCTACCTAATACCCTGCAACTTAGTATAAAGTTATGAATAAATAACTCATCCTGTTTTAAGCTGAAAAATACTACCCCTGATATACCATAACTTCCAAATTTATCTTTGACTTCAATTACAATAATATGATTGTTTCTGATAAATTTGCGCACATCTTCATCATTCATCCTTTGGATAGACAAATTAAATTGATTAGTTCGTTGTGTCAATTGAACGACACGATCTAGGTGGAAAATTTCATTAAATTTAATCAAATCAATATCCAGTGCCATGGTTTTGGTAAAGTTATTTGACAACTTTTCTATATTCATAGCCTTCTTCCGTTCAATATCAGCTCTATATAACTGAGTTCTTATTTTATCTTCATTAGTTACCTTCAGTTTGTCAAAAGCCCAAATTTTGGATAAATAGGTCTTAAAATCTATATTAATATCGTCTACAGGTAAAACGAGGACGTCTGGAAAGGTGTATGCAACTTCATAACATTCTTTCAAATTATCATCGATGAATATGAAACTATCGATTCCTATATTCAGCTCTTTTGAAATTTCTAAAAGATTGGAAGATTTTGATTTCCAATTTATCTTCTTTGAAATAAATTGATCAAACCTAATATCCAGTTTTGATTCGTGTATATCAAAAACTTCTTTGACAGTCTCATAGTCATTTTTACTAGAAATTGCCAAAAGCATCCCTTTATTATAGCATGAATTTAAAAACTTATGCAGTTCTATGTGATTTTTTTCAAATTTTACATTTTCTACACCATCATCTCCAGCTATTCCTTTCCATAAAGTATTATCACAATCAACAACTATAATTTTAAAAGAATGTAATTGAAAATAAGATAATACAAACCTAGATACATCTAGACCTAAACGCTTAAAAATATAATCCTTATAAGGCACATGCCCTAAATCATCTGTAATTAAGTCGAATACTTCCTCGGTATCAAAACTATTAGTTAGATCCTTAACGAAAACATTTTCTAAGGAATTCAAAACTGTAATAAATTCTCTTTTAAAATGGTTAACTTCTTTATGAAGACTTTTTCCAATCTTTAAACCATCAACTGGCATAAAGTAAAAAATATTTCCTTTTTTAAAACGAGTATTTTGAACAATATCTAATAATTTAGAATATCCATGTTCTAAAGCATCTATCTTTTTTTGTATTCCACCATCTACATATCTAAAAAAATCCTCAAACCTTATAAAATAAAATTTAAGATCATAATCAATATTATTTGTATTATCAAAAAGTAGACTTTGTAGAATTTGATTATACGGAGTAATAATAATATTTACATTTTGCTTAAATCTATTCAGTATTGTCTGGATACTTGGTTTAATTGGATCAATAGTAAAAGTACTTGAAATTTCAATTTTTAATTTAAAGTTTGCATCATTTTTCGTTTTAACAATTTTTCTATAGTTTGCACTTATTTCCTCTGCTGAAAATAAATTAATAGTTTCAATTTTAGAAGACACATTATTTACTATTAAATTTAATATATCTAAATATTTACTCACAAATAATATTACTGAATCCTCATCAAAACAATTCTTCTTATATTCAATTTTACATTCAAATTCCTTATCACTATTGTAAACGTCTAATTTGAAAGTAATTCCTGAATTAGAATTATAATTTACAGGATAAAACTTAATTTTATCGTTAAGTCCTAAGTGCTTCGTTTCATTATTCCATTCATGAAATACAAACATGAAATCAAAAAATGGATTTAACCTTCCTTTGTGAAATTCCTTAGTTTTTTCAACCAAAAGTCCAAAAGGATAGGATTGATAAGTGTAATGTGAAAGTATTTTATTGAAAACTGATTTTATAAAACCTTGAAGAGATGTCTGGGGCTTTACATTCATTTTAAATGGAAGAAAATTGGCAAACATACCAATCAAATGTTGAGAGTACTCATCATTTCTACCATCTGAGATGAGCCCTATATTTATTTCAGTTTGTCTTGAATATTGGTTCAATAACAATATATAAGCAGAAAGAAAAATTGCATTATTACTTACTTTGCATCTTTTTGATAAATTCACAATTTTTTCCTTAAGTTTAGTTGAAATCGTAAAATTCAAAAAAGAAGAAGATAATTTATTTAAGGAATCTTTATTCTTTAAATCGAAGGGAAACCTCAGTGTCTCGTACGGTTTATTATATTCATTTATCCAATATTTTTCATCATTATTTTTATTTTCTAACAAGAGTTTATTTTGCCAGACTGTAATATCCTTATATTCAATCCCTATATTCTCTTTATAAGCTTCATTTTCATACTGGAAATATTCATTAAATAAAGAAGTACAGAATATTTTAAATGAAGCCCCATCAAAAATAGTATGATTAAAAATGAAAGAAACATAGGATATTTTTGGAGATATACTAAAAACACCAACTCTCCATAAAGACTTAGAGCTCAATTCAAACCTATGCTTATAAAATCTTTTAATAATGTTATCTATATCGATTTTTTTTTCTCCAAAAAGATTAATCCAAGTAATATCAGGCCTAAAGTCTTCTATTATTGATTGACTTAAATTACCCTTATAAAAAGAAAGCTTGGTTCTTAAAACACTTTGAGCATAAGATAATTTTAATAATGCATTTTTAAATTTTTCTTTATCAATTATTCCATCAAATTTAAATGTAAAATTGATATTATGTGATTGTCCATTTAAGGTGTTATTATCAATCAACCACATATATTTTTGAGAATATGAAACAGGGTAATAATTTCTTTCTAATTTGATAGGCTCATCTAACAACAACTTTATTTTCGCCTTATTATCAATGAAAAAAGCCAAATCTCCCATAGTCTTAGACTCTAAAATATCTTGCATTTTAACTTCTCTATTAAAAGTAGTTTCAATTCTCTTTGATAATCTTAATAA
>JABSPN010000318.1 GCA_013214425.1 Flavobacteriaceae bacterium
GCATCACTGGCTCCATAAGAAGAATGAGGTGCGCTGTCGTAATGAGTCATTAGCATTAAAGCCTTTCCATTTGGGCTAGTTCCTTCAATTTTAGCCACAACATTTTTGGTCTTGACATAATTCCCCCAGGCGTCGTGACTATACCCTATTTGAACTTCAGGTTGAAGACCACTTTTTTTGAGTTCGTCAATAATATAATTTCTGGCGCTTTCATGATATTTTCCAGTGGTATAATGAGCTGCTTCAGAAAGGGCTATAACATGCTTTTTAGCCTTTAAGTTAGAGAACTCATCTTCTTTTGGAGACGTAATATAATCGCCATCAGGATACAATGAATGCACACTGTAAAAAGAAGCTAAAATGAGTATGAAGAGAGCAATAATTTTTTTAATCATCTAGTTTTTAAGTTTTCCGTTTGACTAAAGCGTAATAATCGTTTTCTAAGGAAAGATATCCTTGGTTATAAACGAAGTAATATACAGCTCCAGCTTTAGTTATGTATATGGAGGTAAAATACGAAAAATTGAAGCCTTTTTCAATTAATTTGCTACGAGAAACTTTAGTTTTTTCTTTTGGATTGAGTACTTCCAGAATTCTCCAGTTTTTTCGTAACCTGTTGTTTATATTTCTAATGAGGTTTTTAGCATCTTTATTCACTCTGTTGTTGAATGAATTCCTACAATAATCACTACAAAATTTCTTGTCGCTTCTTCCAACCACAGGTTCATTGCATTCTAGACAAGTTTTAGTCATAATCTTATTTTTTTGTGGCTTTTAAAGCATAAACCATTGGTATTTTATTGTTGAGGTGTTCGATACGATATTGACGATCTGCAATCTTGATTGTTTTCTCAAAACAATCGTAAGGAGAATAGTCATATTCATTAAAGGTATCAAGAGTCAATCCCTGCTGTAGTAAATTATTGATTACATCAGATAAACTGTGATTCCATACAACGAAGTCATTCTTAATATTGGCTTCTTTTTCAGCATAAGTACCTTCAGCTTGTTCTATAATGGCTCCTGAATTAAAATAATTGTATTGTATTCTCGAAAAGTGATCGTCGAACATCCAAACGACAGGGTGGAATTCAGCAAAAATAAATTCTCCGCCAGGTTTTAAAAAATGTGATATAATTGAAGCCCATTTTGTTAAATCGGGTAACCATCCAATGGTTCCGTAACTACTAAAAACAAGATCAAACTTTTTATTAAGATGTTGCGGTAAATCATAAATATCACAACAAATAAATTCGATGTCTTGTTTGGTGATTTTAGCTAGTTGATTCGCTTTTTCAATGGCTTTGTTTGAAAGGTCGATACCAGTTGCCTGTGCGCCATTTCTGCTAAGAGAAATGGTATCTTGTCCAAAATGACATTGTAAATGAAGAATAGACTTTCCTTTAATGTCGCCAAGTAATGCTAATTCAATAGGGTTTAATGAAGAGACGCCTTTAATAAAGTTGTCGTTGTCATAGAATTCAGAATCGTAATGCACTTCTGTTTTGGCATTCCAGAGTTTTTTATTGATTTCTATATAATTGACTTTCTTTTCCATGCTGCCAATATTAAATAAGATTTATTGACTTGTTTAAAAATTCATTAATGATTTACAGATGATCTTATTAAAAGTTATGTTTATAACCAATATCTGTTCAATTCTTTGTTTAGTGAAGATAGTTAATATCCCTTTACAAACGACTACAAACATTTACAAACGAAAGTAAATACGTAAAAATCGATTAATATTTGCGTTGTCCTCATCTTTGCCTTGTTGGATGGAACAAACGAAATTCAATAGTCTTAACTGTTTAAACCGTCTGCATAGTCAGGCATTAAAATTAATTATTATGAACACGCTTAGAAACAAAGTACAGTTGATTGGAAATTTAGGAACACAACCAGAGGTCGTTACTCTGGAATCTGGAAAAAGATTGGTAAAATTTGCTATGGCAACAAACGATTATTACAAGAATGCCGAAGGAGAGAAAATACAAGAAACGGAATGGCATAATATTATCGCTTGGGGAAAAACCGCAGAAATTATTGAGAAGTACATAAATAAAGGCCAGGAAATAGCCATAGAAGGAAAACTAACTAACAGATCTTATGAGGATAAGGAAGGTGTCAAGCGCTATGTGACCGAAGTAGTCGCAAATGAAGTATTGATGCTGGGTAAGTAAATGGCTTTTCAATCTAGATGTAAGCCTCTATGAGAATTCATAGGGGTTTTTTTATTTTTGTAGGTTTTAATTCCTTTTTTAAATTCTTAATCTTGATAACAAAAGCTCTTGAATAGACTAAAAGCAGATAAAATTGTACAAACAATAAGGTGTAGAAAGGTTTTCAAGGGTTTTTGAAAAATGTCGTAAAAAATAAGACAAATGTCATTACTTCTTTGTATCTTTGTGTTGAAAAGTAAAAGTCAGAAGTATGAATACAGTTGTTCAGGTCTCTCAAGATGACGGAAAAAACCAGGGAGTATTGCGTTATTTGAATTTAGATATTCCATTACATGATGTCTATGATTTTATTGAATTGTCTAGAAATGGAATTAATAAGAGAAACTTGTTGTTTTTGATTAAAAAAATAGATTTTGATCTAAAGCAACTGGCTGATGTATTGCATGTTTCTGAGAGAACACTACAACGGTATACACCGAGTAAAAAATTGAGTTCGGAAGCTAGTGAAAAAGCGATACAGCTTGCTAGACTGTATTGTAGAGGAGAGGAAGTTTTTGGAGATTTAGAGCAATTTAAAAAATGGATGCAGTATCCTAATATGGCTCTTGGAAATAAGGAGCCGAAATATCTTCTTGATACGACTTTTGGTTTTCAGTTATTAAACGAGGAATTAATAAAAATAGAATACGGAATCTTCTCTTAATGAAAGTATATCGAATTTGTAAAGAAATTTACAGTCAGGATTTAACGGGAACAGGTTCTAAAATCGTTGGCGGAAGATGGAATTTTAAAGGAGTTTCTGTCTTATATACAAGTGGAACGGTTTCATTATGTACGCTCGAATGCCTGGCTCATTTTCCGCCTGCTTTTGCACCAAAAGATATGGCTTTAACGATTATAGAAGTGCCAGAAGATAGTATCAAAGAACTCACTACTTATGACCTTCCTGAAGATTGGAGAACTGTGCCTCCTCCTAAAAGGTTAAAGGATATTGGTTATCATTGGATAAAACGACAAGAACATTTAATCCTTAAAGTACCCAGTACCATCGTAAAAGAGGAAAATAATTATATTATTAATCCATTTCACAAAGATTTTTCTAAAGTAAAATTGCTGGAAACACTTTCTTTTGAGTTTGATTCAAGAATTTTATGAGTAATAATTGATATAATAGATATAAGCAAAAATGATAAGACTGATAATAATAAATAGTCTTATATAAGGATATATAAATCCTTTTCTTACATCGATTGGTTGTTTTTCTTTTTTACTCACGGTTGTTTTCTGTAATACTCTACAAAAGTAGTAGAATATATAATTAACTTACGTTAATTCCTTTAAACACCATCATAATGTTAAAATAATACAATATATAGTTAATATAGTATTACTTAAAAGAAGATGTCTTGAGCTAACCTAAAGGTATTGGCATGGGCTTCAATAATAATCTTGATGTCTTTTGAATAACCACCTCCCATGGAGCAAACCATTGGGATATTATTTTCTTTTAAAGAGCTTAAAACAAAACGATCTCGTTCTTTACAGCCTTCTAAAGTACAGTTGAGTTTACCCAGTTTATCTGAAGCCAATATATCTACTCCTGGTAAATAGAAAGCAAAATCAGGTTGAAAGGTCTTAATAAGATTAGGAAGAGTTTCTTTTAATATTTTTAAATACTCCTGATCTTCTACGCCGTTAAGAAGCGGAATGTCTAAATTGGATACCTCTTTTTCAAAAGGATAATTACTGGCCCCATGCATAGAGAAAGTAAAGACTGAGGGATCGTTTTTAAAGATCTCTGCAGTTCCGTTTCCCTGATGTACAT
>JABSPN010000319.1 GCA_013214425.1 Flavobacteriaceae bacterium
CAATTCTTCTTGAAAAGAATAAATCCCCTTTGCTAAAAAGCTCAGTTCCTTCTGTAAAAAACTGTCTGTTTTCAGAAAAAGTTTGCTCAAATGGCCCTAAATTCAGGGTGACATTATCGAATGCTGTTTGACTAAAATCAGGAATTAACGTGGCATCAAGTGTGAAGCTCTCATTGATTCCGTATTTAACATCTAACCCGAATTTTAAATCAGTAGTAGTTTCATTGTCAAAATCTTCTAAAATTGCTGTAGTAAATGGAAAAAAAGACAACCTGATTGGAGGTTCGATATCATTTAACCCTTTTAATAAGCCATTATATTGACTTTCATTACCAACAGCTCAATTTACATAATTCCACGTAAATGTTTTATTTAAAGCTTTTATTTCTCTGTAGAATTGAAGTCCCAAAATTTGTTCGTCTTTTTTAGCAAATCTCAACGCTGAATATGGAATTTTAAATTCTGCATACCATCCCTTATCATCATTAGAAACCTTAGCTACAAATACAGCGCTCCAAGTGAAATCATCATCTCCATTTACCGATTTTGTGTCGGCGAGAGTTCCTGCAGCTGTAACACCGAACTTAGTTTCGTTAATTCCATCATTAAATGGATTAAAGGAAACAAGAAAGAAATCGGCTTGGGAATCAAAATTATCTCTTTGACTAAATTGTTTTAGAATACTTGAGGCATCACTATCATACATGTAAGCTGCAATATAGATGGCTTCGTCATCATAAATAAGCTTGACTTCTGTTTTATGAGTAGCAGGCTCAGGAGTACCATCACCAGGATTCAATTCAATAAAATTAGTTTCAGAATCAACATTTTGCCAAGCTTCATCATCTAAAATACCATCAATTTTTGGGGTTGATGAAACACGAGAAGTATTTAACTCTTTTTTACTGCCCATATCTTGTCCCAAGCTGACAAAACTAATTAGGCAAAAAAATAAAATAAGACGAGTTCGCATTCAGTTTTAATTAACTGAGAACAAAACTAAGTTACTACTGCAATAAAAAGTATTAATTAAACGTTAAAATAAGGGCTAAAAAGAGTTTCTTATCTGCATAACTTTAATTATGTTTATATTGTAATAAATTCAAAAAAAACGTCTAATAATTCATATGAAATTAGCAACATTTGCTTCTGGTTGTTTTTGGTGTACAGAGGCAGTTTTTTTAAGGTTAAAAGGAGTAGAAAAGGTAGTGTCTGGTTATACAGGTGGTTTTGTCAAAAATCCTCCCTACAGAGAAGTGTGTGAAGGAAGTACCGGACATGCAGAAGGCATACATATTCAGTATGATGAACAAGTGATTACATATCAAGAGTTATTAGAAGTATTTTTTGCTACTCATGATCCTACAACATTAAACCGACAAGTTTATGATGTTGGTACTCAATATAGGAGTGCGATATTTTATCATTCTGAAGAGCAGAAAAAGGCAGCTAATGAGTATATTGCCTATCTAAATATGAGTAATGTTTTTCCTGATCCTATTGTGACTGAAGTTACTGCATTTGAAGTGTTTTATGAAGCTGAAGAAGAACATCAGGATTTTTACAATAACAATCAGGAAATGCGTTATTGTCAAGTAATTATTGACCCTAAACTCAATAAATTAAATAAATTATTTAAAGAAAAATTACGTTAATGTCCTACAGAAAGCTAGAAGAATACACTATTCAAGTCACCGGCGAGGTAAAGGAAAGATTTGCTACTATAATTAACGAACTTGGGGAAGATGTTTCCAGAGAAGGTTTGGTAAAAACCCCTGAAAGAGCTGCAAAGGCCATGCAATTCCTTACTCAAGGATATAAAATGAATGCTGCTGAAATATTAAATGGTGCTATGTTTAAAGAAGATTACGATAATATGGTTATTGTAAAGGATATAGAATTGTATTCTCTTTGCGAACATCATATGTTACCCTTCTTTGGAAAAGCTCATATTGCCTATATTCCTAACGGACAAATTGTAGGATTGAGTAAAATACCACGTGTTGTGGATGTGTTTGCTCGCCGATTACAAGTTCAGGAGCGTTTAACAGATCAAATCCTGAAATGTTTAGATGAAACCTTAAAGCCAAAAGGAGTAGCAGTAGTGATTGAAGCGTCTCATATGTGTATGATGATGAGAGGTGTTCAAAAGCAAAACTCCGTGACAACCACTTCTGGTTTTACCGGAGCCTTTAGTAATATTGAAACACGTAATGAATTCTTAAAACTGATTACTTCAGATTTAAGTTAAGTATTAGCAAAGAATAGATTTTATATTATCTGTAATTTTTACTGTTAAGTCATCAGTTGGGAGGTCATTAGCATCCTCTCCGAAGGGATCTTCAATCTCCTCTGCCAAGAGCTCAATACTTCCAAATGCGTATAAAACAAAAGTAGCCACTAATACAGTCCAATATTCAAATTCGAATACCAATCCGAAGGGCATAGTCATTGTGTAAATGAAAATAAATTTCTTAATGAATAAACTGTACGAGAAGGGAATAGGAGTGTTTTTAATACGTTCACAGGCCCCTAAAATGTCTGTAAAGGCTTTAATTTCTTTATCTAAAACAAAAAGCTGATCTCCTGAAATAGTACCCTCACGGTACAATTCCGTCAATCTTTTATACATATGAGTAGCTAAACTGTTCGGGATATGATTGGATTTTTCAAGTACTTCAGGTTTGATATCGTCTAACTCAAAAAATTCTTCAACTTTAACCCCGTCTCTTAAGTGTTCTTTTAATGCAATTACGTAATTAGGGATAATTGCAGCAAAGAATTTTCTGTTTCGAGTATCATTTTGTGGCAATATGGCATTTAGTTTAATGGCAAAATTTCGCGTATTATTAACCATAGCTCCCCATTGTTTCCTCCCTTCCCACCATCTGTCATAGGCAGTATTTGTCCTGAAAACCAAGAATAAACCAATAACAAAACCAAGAAGGGAATGGATTTGCATGGTGCTTTTGGTAAACCATTCATCGAATGTTAATTCAAGATAAACTACAGCTGCACAATAACCAGCATAGGCAATAAGTACCCACAATAGCTGTTGTAGTGTACCACTCTTGTGAAATTTAAAAATAAGACCAAACCAATCTTTTGGATTATATTTTACCATTGTTAATTAAGTTTTTACGAAAATATAAATTCTTCTAATAATTTACAGTAATTTTATACCAGGATTATAGATGAATGTCAGATTTATTCGATCTGACATATACAAATCGGCATGTTTATTGCGTTATAGTTAATGTCTAACTAAAAGCTATAACATATGACAGAAGAAAACACAAACAGAAATAAATATAAAAAACTTGCATTGAGTTTTTTGTTTGATGCCATAGGTATGGTGTCATTCATTATTCCTTTTATTGGAGAGTTTAGTGATATAGTCTGGGCACCAATGGCTGGACTTATTATGATTAAGATGTATAAAGGAGCTACTGGAAAGATAGCAGGACTTGTAGCAGTTTTTGAAGAATTAATCCCTGGATTGGACTTTGTGCCTACCTTTACATTGACTTGGATTTATGAATTTGTAATTAAAGGTAATAAGGCTTCAGAAAAGATCATAGAGATTAAGAGCTGATTGCTCTTAGAGTGATCATTGCCTCATTTTTACCTAGGAATTTTGAATCACAGAAAAAGATTAGGTAATTACTTTAACGTGATAAAGCGCTGGAAACAGCGCTTTTTTTAGTCTTTGAAAAAGCGTTTGAAGCCCATGCGTTTTAACATTTTCTTTTCAAATGCCCAGAAAAAGTCAAACTGACCGAAGAGCCAACCATAACACACTAGTAGTATTTGGTAGATAGGAAAGACTAATAAAATTCTCAAAGTCCAGAATAAGCTAGAATTCACAGTGTCTTTATATAAACCAATAAGATTTAAAAATGGATCCGATAATTTAGCTGCCGAAGATCCTGTGACAGCAAAAACAATAAAAATTGCAAAGAGTTCCCAGCGATAGGTAACTTTCCACCTTGGTTCTAGTTTCTT
>JABSPN010000032.1 GCA_013214425.1 Flavobacteriaceae bacterium
GCAGAGATCCCAATAAAGAACCTATTTCTAGAGGAGTCCCAATGAGTAAAGCCTTACAAGAGGAAACACTTTTGGCCTTTAAAATGAATGGAGAAGATATTCCTTTAGCTCATGGTTATCCGCTTCGATTAGTAGCTGGAGGATGGCCAGCTTCAGCCTCGGGAAAATGGGTGAACAGACTAAGTATAAGAAACATCGTTCATGACGGAACCAAAATGACCGGAAAAGCCTATCGTGTTCCTTGTGAATCTGTTGCTCCGGGTGAAAAAGTAAAGGTTGAAGACATGTGTATTATTGAATCAATGCCTGTCAAGTCTTTAATTACCTATCCTAAATCAGGAGCCATTATCAATAAAGGTAAAAAACTTCAAATAAGAGGACATGCCTGGGCAGGTGAAAGAGCCGTGACTAAAATGCATTACTCTATAGATTTTGGCGCTACATGGAAAAGTTGTTCGGTAACTCAACCAGCTAATCGTTTGGCCTGGCAACATTTCTCAGCCTCAGTAGATTTTCCTAAAAAAGGGTATTATGAAGTTTGGTCAAAGGCAACAGACGATAATGGTATTAGTCAACCTATGTTATTACCTGGTTGGAATCCTAAAGGATATTTAAATAATGCTTGTCACAGAATCGCCATCAAAGTAACGTAAGCGCATGTCTAAAGAGGTTGAATTTCAAGATCAGGTCAAAACAATATATCGATACATCACCCTTTTTGGTTGTTTGATTGGATTGTTTCTTGTGATGCTTATTTACCTTATGATAGATCCAACTTTATCGAGTTTTGAAGAGGACGAAGAGGAACAGCAAGAACTTGTCGAAATTGAAGATTTAGATAAAATTGAAAATGGTATTCACCTGGCTACTGGATTTGTTCAAGGAGAAGGACTGCAACAAGTCATAAATAACTGTACTAATTGTCATTCTTCTCAATTGGTTATTCAAAACAGGATGACTAAAGAACGCTGGGAAGCCACCATAGTATGGATGCAGGAAACGCAGAATTTATGGGATTTAGGTGATAATCACGAGACTATTGTAAAATATTTGGCTACCTATTATGCTCCTGAAGACAAAGGAAGACGTGAAAATTTAAACAATATTGAATGGTATGAACTGGAAGACTAACATCATCACAATCATAGTCTTATTTTTTGTTTCCTGTGGAAAAGAAAAAGAGACTGAAACGATAGAAAAAGAAACTAAATCTTTTTCAGGATTAGTTCATACAGCAGATCTTGATAGAGAATTTGATGGATCTTCGATTAAATTCATCGACTTCAGTAATAAAGAAACTTATTTAAAAGCTCATTTACCTGATGCGATCCACTTAACAAGAGCTGATATTGAAACCACCTCATATCCTTACAAAGGAATGAGGATTGAAAAAAAAGACTTAGAAAAACTGCTTAGCAATCTCGGTATTAAAAATGAAGATACTATTATTGTATATGACGACAATAGCTCGGTGAATGCTGCTCGTTTTTGGTGGGTTATGAAAAGCTACGGATTTGACAATATCGCCATTCTCAACGGAGGTATCAAAGCCTGGGAAAACGACAATAGATTTACCAGCAACAGTACTCCAAAACAGGAAAAATCTGACTTTATTTTTCCTGAACAAGAATTTACAGGCTTGGCGACTAAAAAAGATGTCACAGCATCATTAAACAATGCTAACGCTTATATAATTGACACTCGTACTGCTGATGAATATTCAGGAAAAAGACAAAAAAAAGGTGCTTTCAGAGCTGGTAGAATTCCGAAAAGCACCTTTATAGATTGGGTAAATGCGATTGATTATGAAGACAGTCAACTCTTCAAATCAAAAGCAGAATTAGAAAAAATATACAACACAAAAGGTTGGTCTACTGATCATGAAATTATAGCCTATTGCCATACAGGCGTACGTTCTGCTCATACTTATTTTGTATTGACTGAGCTACTGGGATATAAAAATGTGAAAAATTATGACGGTTCCTGGTCAGAATGGAGTTATTTTAACGACTTACCAATTAGTAAGGATAGTATCACTCGTTTAAACAAGTAGCAAATGGAATATTTAGATGCATTTTATAAAGCCTTTTTAGGATCGGTAAATTGGACCTGGAAATCTATCTTATTTGATGTACCCTGGTATAATAATTTTTTCTGGGGCTTGGTTGTAATTTCCCTTTTGATATGGCTATTGGAAATCGCATTTCCTTGGAGAAAAACCCAATCTATCTTTAGAAAAGACTTTTGGATGGACGGTTTCTATATGTTTTTTAATTTTTTCGTTTTCTCAATTGCCATCAGCGGGTTTTACAAAATTCTTGGAATGCTATTCGGTGAAGTAGGTCTAACCTCTAAAAGCTTTGCCTTAATTGATACGTCTGGATTACCTATCTGGGTTCAATTGGTCATCTTTTTTATCTTATTGGATTTTGTACAGTGGTTTACCCATATCTTATTACATAAATATGAATTCTTATGGCGCTTCCATAAAGTGCATCATTCAGTAAAAGAAATGGGATTTGCTGCCCATCTTCGCTATCATTGGATGGAAAATTTATTTTACAAACCCTTAAAGACTGTCGGTGTGATGGTTTTAGGTGGGTTCGAGCCTGAACATGCCTATATTGTACATTTCTTAGCCATTACCATTGGACATTTCAATCATTCTAATATCAAGATTACCTGGGGGCCGTTAAAATACATTTTCAATAACCCAGTGATGCATTTATATCACCATGCTTACACTCTTCCAGAAGGAAAGTTTGGAGTAAACTTTGGAATCAGTTTAAGTGTATGGGATTATCTGTTTAAAACCAACTACATTCCAGAGGATAGCGGAACCATTCTTTTAGGCTTCGAAAAAGACGAAGAATTTCCCAAAACTTTCTGGAAACAAATAGGTTATGGCTTTTTCAAATCAAAGAAATGACCTTAATTTCAAGATCGAATGTTAATTTAAAAATCAAGCTTAACACCTTACCCATAGTGGGTTTAAAAACCTAGTGTTTTTATCGACTATTTTATCAGAAAACATTTAGTTAATCTAACGATTTTCTACTTAACATTTAGCTAACATAATCATCAACTACGTTTAACTTCAGAATAACACAGTGTTTACAGAAAGTCCTTTGTTTTGCTGAAAAATTATAACACGTAGTAATGAGCATTAAAAAAATATATTTGTTTACGGTTTTTACCTTATTGGCAGTTTTATCTTATTCACAGACTGCTACCGTTAAGGGTCAGGTTATGGACGGTGAACTAGATGGTGAAGAAGGATTAATCCAAGCCACAATTGTTGTTAAAGACACAACAACAGGTACAACAACAGATTTCGATGGAAATTATTCTATGGAATTTGACGCTGGTACTTATACGCTTGTTTTTAGTTTTGTTGGTTATGAAGCTCTAGAAGAAACAGTAACATTGACTCCAGGACAGGTTTTAGAAGTTAATAAAACCTTATTCCCTAATTCATTAGAAGAAGTTGTTGTAACGGCTACTAAAAATAATAATAATGAAAGCAAGAACAGCACACTTAAAGATCAGCAAAAAAGTGAGGTAATTAAAGAATCTATTGGTTCTGAAGAAATGGCTGAAAAAGCAGTTAGTGATGCAGGAGATGCTGTGGCTAAAATTGCTGGTGTTTCTAAACAAGAAGGAAGCAGTAATGTATTTGTTCGTGGTTTAGGAGATCGTTACTTAAATACGACTTTAAATGGTTTAACATTACCTTCCAACGACATCAATAAAAAGAATATTGATTTAAACTTATTTCCAACAGATGTCATTTCTAATGTAGGAATTAGTAAAGCGTATGCTGCTCAATTTTATGGAGACTTCGCAGCTGGTAATGTAGACATCACCTCTAAAGATTATACTGGAAAAGGATTTTTCGATGCCACTATCAATACAGGATTTAACACTAGAGCAATCGGACAAAGTTTCGTAAAGAGTGAAGGAACTGGAAGCATTGGTTATTATACAAGAAACGAACACAATCCGTTTGCAGTAATTTTATCAAACGAGGTTGATCCTGTAAATGGAGGAACTCCAATCAATACTGGAATTTCTTTAGTAGGAGGTAAATCATATAAATTCGGAGAAGAGTCAAGATTAAGCTTCTTTGTAACGGGATCTTTTGAAAACGGATACCAATATCAAAAAGGACAAATTGTAGATTACACCAACACACTTAACAAAGCTTTCCCTGTTTCTGAAATCTTTAAATACGGAACAACTACAACAGCAATGGGAAGCGTTGTGTATAAAGTGAATTCTCAAAATAAATTCAAATTCAACAGTATTTATTTAAATAGTTCTACAGATCAGGTTGGATTCTATGGTGCAGAAGGAAACGGTACAAACAGGGATGCGATTCAAAATACTGATTCTGGGTTCTTCCAACAAAACATTCAGTTTAATCAGGATCAGATTTTTGTAAACCAATTAATTGGTGAACACGAAATAAACGAAAAGTCAACTTTCGATTGGGCATTAGGATACAATAATGTCTTATCTGTTGAACCAGACAGAAAGCGTTTCAGTATTGAAAACTATGACTTAGCATTAGATGATGACACAACAACAAATCCTGTATTCTTTACGAACAACCGTTTCGATAACCAACGTTATTTTCAGGATATAGAAGACAATGAGGTAACAAGTAGAGTAAACTTCGCTCATGAGTTCACTGAAAAAGTAACATTAAACGTTGGGTTTAACGGACGATTCAAAGAAAGAAGATTCGAAAACATTCGTTATGGATATGAAATCATCGATCCGTTAATGCCAATCACTGACGTGAATAACTTAAATGCGATTTTTGACAGAAGTAACTTCGGAGTGTTATACAACACCTTTGTTTTCAATCCAATTGCACCAGATTTAGGAATCACAGGAACGAATTTCCCTGGATTATTAGAAAACCAATATACAGGTAAATTGAACATTTTTGCTGGATATGCTTCTGGGGAGTTCAAGTTAGGAAAAGACCAAAAGTGGTTATTAGTTCCAGGAATTAGAGTGGAAACCTTTGATCAAAACATCACGTATGATGTAATCAATTTATCACCAACAGATCCTGGATTTAGAGAAACTACTGAGACTTTATTCTTACCAAGTTTCAACTTAAAGTATACACTTAAGGAAGATCAAAACTTACGTTTTGCTTTCAGTAACACGGTTTCATTCCCAGAATTTAAAGAGGTTGCACCATTTGTATATGAAGGTGTTGCGCAAAGAACTGGAGGAAACCCAGATTTATTAGGAGGAAACGGTGGAGAGGCTTACTCTAAAATTTACAACTTAGATGTAAAGTATGAGTGGTTCTTTAACAAAGGTGAAATTTTCTCAATCGGAGCTTTCGCAAAAGAAATTCACGACCCGGTAAACTTAGTCATCGCAAACGATGCTACAGGTACACAACGTTACTTTAGAACTGGAGACAAGGCGTCTATCTTCGGAGTAGAAGTTGAAGCTAGAAAAGTATTGGCTACTTATGTAGATGAAGACGGATTAGAAGAGCCTAAATTCACAGCTGGATTAAATGCTACTTACATGCATACAGAACAAGATTTAAGAAGTTCTACCGGTTTATTTACCTCGACATTAGACAGAACAGATGAGTTACAAGGAGCTTCTCCTTTTATCGTAAATGCCGATGTAAGCTATACACCTTCATTTGGAAATTATAAACCAATCGCCAACTTAGTATTCACTTATTTCTCTGATAGAATCTTCGCATTAGGTTCTGGTCAGTTAGGAAACAAAATAGAAAAGGGAGTTCCAACTTTAGATTTCATCTGGAAAAACGAATTAAAAGAAAATATGGAGCTGAATTTCACTGCTAAAAACTTATTAGATCCTAGTATTGAAATTATCAGAGAAGGTACCGCTCAAGGAGATATAACACTTTCTGAATACAAAAGAGGAATCAATTTCGGATTACAATTCAAATACAACTTTTAATAAAAAATCAATCATTTAAGCACAATTAAACTTTAAAAAATTATGAAAAACAGATTTTTACTTACAGCGCTTTCTTTTGTAATGATTTTCATGTCTTGTAGTACAGATGATACTGCAGATGTAAATATTACAGTTGACAATGGTGGAGGAAACAACTCTAACACAATCAATCTTTCAGGATTATACACAGAGGATTTAACTTTAGATCCAAACAATTCGTATACAATCAACGGATCTTTAATCATGGGAGCTGGTACAACATTAACAGTTCCAGCTGGAATGACAGTGAATGCTTTAGCTGCCGGATCTGATGTATACTTAGCAATCTCTCAAGGTGCGAGAATCGTAGCTAATGGTACTGCTGCTAATCCAATCGTATTTACTTCTAACGCGACAAACCCTTCTGCAGGAGATTGGGGAGGATTAATCTTATTAGGTAGAGCTCCTGTAAACTCTGTTACTGGAACAGCTACTGCTACTTCGGAAATCGCTAGCTTACCATATGGTGGAAATGTTGCTAATGATGATTCAGGAATCTTGCGTTATGTGCGTGTTGAGTATTCAGGAGGTTCTGCTGACGGACAATCTGAAAACAACGGTATCTCTTTCTACGGAGTTGGAAACGGAACTACTGTAGATTACGTGCAAGCTTTTGAAGGTTTAGATGACGGAATTGAGTTCTTTGGTGGAACTGTAAACGTTTCTAACGCTATCGTTGTAAATGCTCAAGATGATTCAATCGACTGGACTGAAGGATATACTGGAACAATCACTAACGCTTATGTAAAGCATGGTGCCACTCACGATAAAGGAATTGAGGCTGACGGTTATAACACTGACATAGGAAATAACTCAAACCCACTTTACTTCTCAGCTCCAACAGTAAATAACCTAACTATAGTAGGTTTAGGATCTGCTAACAGTAGTGAAGCTGTTCGTTTAAGAGCTGGAACTCAAGGAATCTTCAACAACGTATACTTACAAGGATACGGAGAAGGATTTGATCTTGATGGAGATAATGGAGCTAACCCAACAGGTGACGGTGTAGTAAACGATTTATTACAAGTTACTGACGTAACGTTTAACGATATTACATTAAATGTAAAGAATGACACTGATGTTGCATTCACTGATGCTGATTTCTTTACAGGTGGAGGAAACGGAACGGCTACAGATGTTGCTACTTGGGGAGCAGGATGGGCAGTTGGATTATAATAATTGAAATAGTCACAATAAAAAAGGCTTCGCAATACGAAGCCTTTTTTATTGTATCACTCTGAAAATTAGTCTCTCGACGCAATTCTAGATTTGGTCCACACATTTACATTATCAACTTTTTCGTTCTTATAGTCTACTTCGGTTAATGTGTTATCTGCACTCCAAAAGAACCATTTTCCAGTTTTCTTTCCATTGGTATAATTACCAATAGCTGTCTTTTTTCCGTTTACATCATAAGATGTCCATGTTCCTTCAAGTTTTCCTTCTTTGTTAAAGAAACCATGTTGTTTTACAACACCATTGTCATAATAATATGTTGCCTCAACTTTATCTCCATCTTGTACAAAAGTATCTTGAGTTTCTTGAGCAAATCCAACTTGAACTGCGAAGAAGAAAACTATCATCATTACTATCTTTCTCATATCTAATCTCTTTAATATTGTTAACATTTATAATACAAATCTACATTTTATTTTACTATTTACAAACTTTCACGTAACAATTTCTTAACATTAGGGCAAAACTCAAGATTAGAAAGCACTTATTTAGTTGATCTACAATTATTTACGTATGTTAACATTGAAACAGGTAACGTAACATTAACTTAACATAAGGATTCGAAATAAATATCACATTTGTATATTGTATATAGCATAGACACATGGAGAATTATTATTTATTTTTAATCATTGCTTTAGCTGCCTTAGCCATTGCAGATCTGGTAGTTGGTGTTAGTAATGATGCGGTAAACTTCTTAAACTCAGCACTAGGATCTAAAGCAGTTTCATTCAGAACTGTAATGATCGTTGCTAGTATTGGTATTGCGTGTGGAGCTATATTCTCAAGTGGTTTAATGGAAGTTGCCCGAAAGGGAATATTCGTCCCCAGTGAATTTATGTTTAGTGAAATCATGATCATTTTTATGGCGGTTATGATTACTGATATCATTCTCCTCGACTTTTTTAACAGTATAGGATTACCCACCTCTACTACAGTCTCTATTGTTTTTGAATTATTAGGTGCCGCTGTATGCGTTGCGCTGATTAAAATGAGTACCAATGACGAGTCATTCAACAACTTATTCAATTATATTAATACTGAAACAGCAACTAAAATTATTATCGGAATCTTTGCTTCCGTCTTTATCGCTTTTCTGGTTGGTGCGGTTGTTCAGTATGTCTCACGTTTTGTCTTATCTTTCGAATTTGAGAATAAAGCCACATGGGTTTCAGGAATATTTGGTGGTTTAGCCTTGGCAGCCATCAGTTACTTTATCTTGATCAAAGGATTAAAAGGTACCGATTTAATTTCTAAAGAAAATTTAGCCTACATAAAAGACAATCCATGGCCAATTATTGGAGCTAACATAGTGGTATGGACTATTGTTTCTTTTATTCTAACTGCATTAAAAACCAATATCTATAAAACGATCATTGTTGTTGGGACATTCGCTTTAGCCTTAGCATTTGCTGGGAACGACTTGGTTAACTTTATTGGAGTCCCTATTGCTTCCTGGCAAGCTTTTCAGGAGTGGATGGGCTCTGGAGTAGATCCTACTACATTTTCAATGGAAGTATTAGGTAAGAAGGTTGAAACCCCTACTCATTTCTTGGTCGTAGCTGGTTTAATCATGGTATTAACGCTGTGGATGTCGAAAAAAGCGCGTAAGGTTGTCAAAACTTCTATTGATCTTTCCAGACAAGATGAAGGACAAGAACGTTTTAAACCCAACTACCTTTCACGAGTTTTGGTTAGAGGGGTGATACAAATGAACAGAGGTATTACCGCTATTACTCCTGAATCGCTGAGAGAAAAAATTAATACGCAATTCACGAAGCCAGTTCCGAAGAGAAAAATAGCCACAGCTGACCTACCAGCTTTTGATATGGTTCGAGCCGCTGTAAATCTTGTCGTAGCGAGTGTCTTAATTTCTTTGGCTACTTCAATGAAACTACCATTATCTACAACCTATGTTACCTTTATGGTTGCGATGGGAACCTCATTAGCGGATAGAGCTTGGGGAACTGAAAGTGCCGTTTACAGGGTTGCTGGTGTGTTGAATGTAATTGGAGGTTGGTTCTTAACAGCCTTAATTGCCTTTACTACCGCAGCGATTTTTGCCTTTACCATTCACAAATTTGATTCTTATGCGATCATCGCCTTATTAATTTTAGCTGTTGGACTATTAGTAAGAAGTTCAATTAAACATAAGAAGTTAAACGATATTGAACGTACGGAAGACAAACTAAGACGTTCAGAAAGTAATACAATTCAAGGGGTAATAGAAGAAAGTACCGACAACATTTCTTCTTTCTCTAGAAGAAGTGCTAAATTAATTCATCTTACCATAGATGGTTTAGCCAAGCAAGATTTGGCTACTTTAAAGAAATGTAAAAAAGGGGTTGCCAAATTAGATGCCGAATTAGAAGAATTAAAAGATAATATCTTCTACTTCATCAAAAACCTTGAAGAATCAAGTGTTGGTGCTAGTAACTTTTACATCTCTATTTTAGGGTATTTACAAGATATGACTCAGTCTATTCAATACATCACTAAAACGAGTCATAAACACGTTAATAACAACCACAGAAACCTTCGTTTTAATCAAATCAAAGATTTAAAAGAAGTAGAAGAACAGCTCTCTTCACTACTGAATAAAGTCAACCAAACTTTTGCTAATCAAAAGCTAGATGACTTAGATTCAATACTGGATGATAAGCAAGATTTATTAGATCATGTTAGAGACAAAATTCAGAAGCAAATAGAACGAACTAGAAGTGAAGAATCAAGTCCGAAGAACACGACTTTATATTTCAATTTATTAACTGAAATAAAAGATTTTATCAAAGCAACGATGAATCTTTTAGAAATGTATAAGAGATAGATTAATCAAAATCTTCTTCGCCAATTTCTCCTAACTTATTTAGGCTTTCAAACAATTGCTTTTGTTCTTCTTGGGTTTTTACATCTACCACATAAGTTTTTGATAAGCTATCGTGCCATCCTCTACCCTTGCTTCCTAAAAAAGAAAAATGATTAAAAGGAATCATTCTACATAAACTTCGCCCTATTATAGAACCCACGGAAGGCTTGTTACCATTTTCATCAACCACTATAGTTTTGGTTAACATTTTTCCAATCGTTTTTTGCGTCCAACACTCGAAAACAATATAATAAAGTGAAAATAGAACTCCCGTAACTAAATAATCTACAACTGGATTGATATGCTCCAACCACATCAACATTTCATAATCTCCAGAAGACTCAGCCATAACTCCAAGAAGAATGCCTACAGCAGAGAATAAACTAGTTACAAGTATTCTGTCAATTATATAATTAGCAAATCGTTTCCCTTTACCAGCATACATGCTTTCTTTAATTTTGAATGTTTCGTTAGTCATAATTTTAATTTTCCATTCTTTCAAATATAAAAAAAGAGGTCTAATTAGACCTCTTTTTACCTTCACACATCTTAAAACTTAAAGCATTTAAAATTTTAAGATCCACACATTAAACAATCATCATCTCCTTCACTCGCTTTCGCTTGTGCAAGCATTTGCTTGTACTCATCAGGAGAGATGGCTTCAGTTTCAATAGAATTAATTGCGATTTGCTTACGCTTCTCTACAATACGTTCCATTGCATTCGTTTGCTCTTCTAGAGCTGTTTCTGTATTAGCTACAGGTTGCTCTTTCTTCTCTGCACTTAATGTGAATTTCTTTGCATCTACTGCAGATTTAGTTCTTAGATAGTACATTCCTGTTTTTAATCCAGACTTCCAGGCATAGAAGTGCATAGAGGTTAATTTTGCGAAGGTCGCTCCCTCCATAAATAGGTTCAGTGATTGGGACTGATCGATAAAATATCCTCTCTGGCGAGACATATCAATGATGTCTTTCATACTTAATTCCCAGACAGTTTTATACAAATCTTTTATTTCTTGAGGAATGACATCAATATGTTGAATTGATCCATTCGCTCTCATAATAGCTGCTTTTAATTCTTCACTCCACAAACCTAAATCTACAAGATCTTCAAGCAGGTGCTTATTCACAATAATGAATTCTCCTGAAAGTACTCTTCTTGTATAGATATTAGAGGTATAAGGCTCGAAACATTCGTTGTTACCCAAAATCTGAGACGTAGATGCCGTAGGCATTGGAGCCATCAATAATGAGTTTCTCACTCCATGCTCTACCACTTCTTTACGCAATGAAGCCCAATCCCATCTTCCGCTTAAATCTTCATCCTTAACTCCCCACATATTGTATTGGAATTCTCCTTGTGACATTGGCGAACCTTTGAATGTTGAATAGGCTCCTTCTTCTTTGGCCATCTCCATTGAAGCAGTAACAGCTGCGAAATAGATCGTTTCGAAGATTTCTTGATTTAATTGTTTTGCTTCATCACTTGTAAATGGCAAACGAAGTTTGATGAATGTATCAGCTAAACCTTGAACTCCTAATCCGATTGGGCGGTGTCTCATATTTGAGTTTTCAGCTTCAATAACCGGATAGTAATTTCTATCAATTACTTTATTCAGGTTCTTGGTAACACGCTTCGTTACTTTGAATAACTCTTCGTGATTGTACTTACCCTCTGTAATAAACATGGGTAAAGCAATCGACGCTAAGTTACATACAGCCACTTCATCTTCCGAAGTATATTCTAAAATCTCAGTACATAAGTTAGACGAACGAATTGTTCCTAAATTCTTCTGATTAGATTTCTTATTCGCTGCATCTTTATACAACATATAAGGTGTTCCTGTTTCAATTTGAGACTCTAAGATCTTTTCCCAAAGTTCTCTCGCCTTGATCACTTTTCTTCCTTTTCCTTCTTGCTCGTATTGCGCATAAAGTTTTTCGAAATCTTCTCCATATACATCATATAAACCAGGACACTCGTTTGGACACATTAACGTCCACTCAGCATCATTCTGCACACGCTCCATGAATAAATCAGAGATCCACATCGCATAGAATAAATCTCTAGCCCGCATTTCTTCTTTTCCGTGATTCTTTTTCAGGTCAAGGAAATCGAAAATATCGGCATGCCAAGGTTCCATATAAATAGCGAAAGAACCTTTTCTTTTTCCTCCACCCTGATCTACATAACGAGCCGTATCATTAAATACACGAAGCATTGGCACTATACCATTAGAAGTACCGTTTGTTCCAGAAATATAAGAGCCTGTTGCTCTAATATTGTGAATAGACAATCCAATACCCCCTGCTGATTGTGAAATTTTAGCTGTTTGCTTTAATGTATCATAAATACCATCAATACTATCATCTTTCATTGTCAATAAGAAACACGAAGACATTTGCGGTTTTGGTGTTCCAGAGTTAAACAATGTAGGCGTAGCATGTGTAAAGTATTTTTTAGACATTAGGTTGTAAGTCTCTAATGCCGCTTCAATATTATCTGGATGAATTCCAACAGACACCCTCATTAGCATGTGCTGAGGACGTTCAACTATTTGTCCATTAAGCTTGAATAGATAAGAACGCTCAAGAGTCTTGAATCCAAAATAATCATACCCAAAATCTCTATTGTAAATAATAGCAGAATCCAGCTCATCAGCGTTTTCTTGAATAACTTTATATACCTCATCTGATAAAAGAGGTGCCTTTTTACCTGTTCTTGGATTTACATAAGTATATAAATCTCTCATAGTTTCAGAGAACGATTTTTTAGTATTCTTATGTAAGTTTGAAACGGAAATTCTCGCTGCTAATTTAGCGTAATCTGGATGCGTTGTCGTCATCGTCGCAGCAGTTTCGGCTGCCAGATTATCTAATTCTGTAGTCGTAACCCCATCATATAAACCCTCTATAACTCGCATAGCCACTTTCACAGGGTCTACCAAGTCATTTAACTCATAACAGAGTTTCTTGATCCTTGCGGTAATTTTGTCGAACATTACCGGCTCTTTTCTTCCGTCTCTTTTTTGTACAAACATGCTTGCTCTTTACGTTTTTTAAATTCCAACTCGTTGGAATTAGTGGTTATTCTTTAGTCTTTACTTTAAATCGCTATGCGACAAAGTATAGTTAGGTTATAAAAGTGCTAAACTAATTTAGCGGTGGGGTTGGTTGTGATTTTAGGGTTTGCTAAAAATCTGCGTCGAAACTTATTTTGTCTGATCCTTCTTCAGGATTTAACACTCCTGCTTTCTGGTATTCTGAAACTCTCTTTTCAAAGAAGTTAGTTTTTCCTTGAAGAGAAATCATGTCCATGAAGTCGAATGGATTGGATGCGTTGTACACTTTTTCACATTCTAATTCAACCAGTAGTCTGTCTGTTACATACTCTAAATATTGAGTCATCAATTTCGCGTTCATTCCAATTAAGCTAATTGGCAATGATTCTATGATGAATTCTCGCTCAATATTTAATGCATTTACAATAATATCTTTAATTCTCTCTTTAGGAACTTTGTTTACCAGATGATTATTGTGTAGGTGTACAGCAAAATCACAGTGTAATCCTTCATCTCTAGAGATTAATTCGTTTGAAAAAGTTAATCCAGGCATTAAACCTCTCTTTTTCAACCAGAAAATTGAACAAAATGCTCCTGAAAAGAAAATTCCTTCTACAGCTGCAAATGCAATAAGCCTTTCTGCAAAGCTTGGGGATTCAATCCACTTTAATGCCCAGTCTGCTTTTTTCTTAATCGCTGGAAAAACCTCAATAGCTTGAAAAAGCTTGTTTTTCTCGTCTTCGTCTTTAACATAGGTATCGATAAGAAGAGAATAGGTTTCTGAGTGAATGTTTTCCATCATGATTTGAAATCCGTAGAAAAACTTTGCTTCAGAATATTGCACTTCATTTACGAAGTTCTCTGCTAAGTTTTCATTTACGATTCCATCAGAAGCAGCAAAAAAGGCTAAAATGTGTTTAATAAAATAACGCTCATCATCAGTCAATTTAGTTGCCCAATCTGTAAGATCCTGGTGTAAGTCAATTTCTTCAGCAGTCCAAAAACTCGCCTCTTGCTTTTTATACATCTCCCAAATATCGTGATGCTTAATAGGAAAGATTACGAATCTATCTTTATTTCCCTCTAAAATTGGCTCATTTACTACTGACATCGTTACTTAATTAAAGCGTTAAATAATTTTTGTGTTTATCCTCTGATTTGATTATAACAAAGATTTAAAATGTGAAGCAAAAAAACGAAGATTCACACCAAACATTTTTAACAAAGTTTTTAACATTTGTTTAAATCTCTTGAAACACTAGTGTTCATAGGGGTTTTGCTTAACCTTTTGATTGTTAGGTTTTTGAGATTTAAGCTCGTCGATTAGTTACTATAAAATAAGGAAATATTCATAATCTAAAAAAGTTTCTAATTAAATTTTTTTGGCAACTTTTTCTAATTCTTCATACCAACCTTTTCCAAATTTTCTAATTAAGGCTTCTTTGACAAATTTATAGATTGGGGCCTGTAGTTCTTTACCTAAACTACACGCATCATCACAGATATGCCAACGATGGTAATTTATTGCTGTAAACTCACTGAAATCTTTAGTTCTTACTGGATATAAATGGCAGGAAATTGGTTTTTTAAAGTCCAATTCCCCTTTATTATAAGCTTCTTCAATTCCACATAGTGCCGTTTCATTTTCACCAAAAACAACATAGGCGCATTCGTGATTATTCACTAAAGGGGTTTCTAAATCTCCAAGATCGGTTACAATAGATGTTCCCAGCTTTTCGATCGCTTCGACCCCCTCTTTTCTAAGAAAGGGTTTTACCTTAGGATAAATTTCTTCCAGTTTTGTTACTTCTTCGGGCTCTAAAGGTGCTCCAGCATCTCCTTCGACACAACAAATCCCCTTACAAGCTTTTAAATTGCACACAAAATCTTTATCGATTATATCTTCTGAAACCAGTGTTTTTCCTAATTGAAACATGGCAACAAAAGTAACCATATTTTTACATTTACTTTACATA
>JABSPN010000320.1 GCA_013214425.1 Flavobacteriaceae bacterium
TAAGAAATATTCTAAAAACAATAGAAGCTGTTAGTCAAATTACTAAAAAGAGACTAAAAATAGATTCTGGGTAGAACGTATCATCTAATTTTCAAAATCACTGTCTTTAAATCCAATTAAATATAAGCGTTCTTTGGCTCTTGTAACCGCGGTGTATAACCATCTGTAATAATCTCTCGAAGGTCCATTTGGTAAATATGGTTTTTCTACAAAAACAGCTTGCCATTGCCCTCCCTGTGACTTATGGCAAGTAATGGCATATGAGAATTTCACTTGTAAAGCATTAAAATACTTATTCCCTTTAATTTTTAGAAACTTTCTGTAGTTAGATGACTCATTTTCATAATCTTTCATCACCTCCTGATAAAGTCTATTAGACTCTTCATAAGATAATGAAGGAGATTCGGCCATAATAGTATCCAATAATAAGACTGTTTCAAACGGACGCATACGATCATAATCAACCATTCTAACCTTTGCTTCAGCAAACTTAAATCCGTATAACTCTTTAATACCAAAAATTTCAAGGACTTCTATTACATCTCCATTCGCAATAAAACCAGCTTCACTAGAGGACTTTAGCCAGAAGTAGTTGTTCTTGACTACCATTAAATAATCACCTGGTGACAATTCTTCTTCTTTAAACAGAATCTTATTCCTGATTTGTTGATTGTATTGATTCGCTCGTTTATTAGATCTTACAATAATGGCTGTATCTTCTTTACCATAGTTACTATAGCATTCGTCAATTGCCTCCTGAATTTCATAACCATCTATTAACCTGTGGATATCCTTATAATTATCTAATTTGAATTTGAAATCATTTATAAAAGAATCAGATAATTGATCTCTAATGATTGTAGCATTATGCAAAACTCCAGATTCTTTTTCTTGCCTTACTACTTCATCGAGTTCCATTTTGTAGACCTCTTTGTTGTAATTCAGACTTAATTTATTTTGATCTAAAGCCGGACTAATATCTAGTTTTACAGGAGGTAATTGAGCCGTATCACCAATTAATAATAGTTTACATCTAAATCCGGAGTAAACATACATCATTAAATCGTCTAACAAAGAACCGTTCTCAAATAACTTTGAATCAGAGGGAGCATCAGGTATCATAGAGGCCTCGTCAACAATAAACAAGGTGTTCTTATGCTTATTGGGTTGCATAATGAATTGAACACCGCCATTCTTTTGCTTCTTGGGCATGTAAATCTTTTTATGAATTGTAAATGCCTCTGTATTGGAGTAATTAGAAATGACTTTAGCTGCTCTTCCTGTTGGTGCTAATAAGACAGCACTTTTTTTAATCTTCCACAATTTTTTAACAAGTGTAGCAATAATCGTTGTTTTTCCAGTACCCGCATATCCCTTGAGAAGGTATAATGAATTGATATTTTTGTCTTCAATAAAATCTGAAAGCTGCTGTAAAACAATTTCTTGCTTATCGGTAGTTTGGAACGGAAATTGTTCTGTTAATATTTTATAAAAGGATACCTTATCCATTCAGGAAAAAAGCTTAATAATGAATTCTCAAATATACTTATGATTTTTTCTATTAATGCTTTTATGAATAAAAAAAAATTGTAGATTTGTGCAACACGAAATAAACCTTTATATACTATGAATGTTATTTATATAATCCTAATTGTTTTAATCGCAATCTTTTTTCTTACTGATATATTAAAGAAGAAATTTTTAAATGCTGGTTTATGGATTGTAATTGGTGCATTATTTTATTTTTTAATTGCTTCAATAATTACTCCTATTGAATTTAAAAAAGTAAGAGATGCTCGTTATGCTGAGATTATTGAAAACCTAGAAGACATTAGAGAAGCTCAATTGGCTCACAGAACTGTAACTGGGAAATTCAACGATAGTTGGGGTGGTTTAGTTAACTTTATTGAAAAGGATAGCTTTACTCTAACGCAAAGAAGAGATTCTAGTTACCAGTATATGGATGCTGTCGACGGTATTGAAAAAACAAGAGATACTGTTGTCATTGATACGCTTGGGTTTGTTTCTGTTAGAGATTCATTATTCAAAGACGTAAAAAACCAAAAAGGCGACATTGTAAAAACAGCTGATCGTTATAAAACAATGATGCAGGTTCCTACCTTAGGAGAAACAGAATTTGATTTAAAAGCTGGTTTCATCGAAAAAGAAGGAAGCGGCGGAACAAACAAGCAAGCTGTTTTTGAAGTAAAAATTGCCAAGCAAAAAATATTACACGATCAAGATCAAGATTTAGTAGCTCAAGAAAATGAAGTTGTATCTGTTGACCAGGTAAACGGAGCGTATATCAAAGTAGGTTCCATGGATAAGGTTGATACTAATGGAAACTGGCCAAAAGTATATGGCGGTGACGAGTAATTTAGAGTCAAACAATCAAAACTCATTAATATTGTCCATTCAAGTTAGTTTGAATGGACTTTCTTTTTGTATCCTAGATGCACCTGTGAATAAGATCATCCAGTTGTATACTAAAAATTTTACTCAAAGATTAAATCCAATTAATACCCTTTCTGAAATTGAGAAGATTTTTGACTCTCAACTTTCTGGTCTAAGCTTTAATCAGGTGATTGTGACTCATGTAAATGAATTGGCAACGCTTGTACCTAAAGACTTGTTTGATGTAAAGTACTTGGCCGATTATCTAAAATTTAACAATAAAATTTTTGCTTCAGACTTTATTGCTCACGATGAAATCGAAAATCATGATATCATGAGTATCTATGTGCCTTTCGTAAACATCAATAATTATTTTATTGATAAGTTTGGTCAGTTCATCTACCAGCACTATTCTACGACCTTAATTAAGACTATTATTGACAATAACAGGTATAATCTCAATAAGAAAGTGTATGCTCACATACAAAACAAGCAATTTGAGCTTGTTGTAATTGATAGTGGTAAATTAGTGTTCTTTAATTCCTTTATTTATGAAACTTCTGAAGATTTCATCTATTATACCTTGTTTGCTTTTGAACAATTGGGTCTGGATCCAGAAAAAGTAGATTTTAATTTTATTGGTGAAATTCAGAATGAAGAGCATGCGTTATTTACAATAGCCTCTCAATATATAGAGCATGTTACGTTTGGATCACGATACAAACATGTGTTGTTTGATGCTGCGTCTACCCCTGAAACTAATCATCAACATTTCACTTTAATTCATGCCTTGTCATGAGAATCATTTCGGGGACATATAAAGGAAAGCGGTTAATCGCTCCAAAAAAATTACCTGTAAGGCCTACAACAGATTTTGCTAAGGAAGCCTTATTTAATATTCTGAATAACCGCTACTTTTTTGACGCTATTACTATTCTGGATTTATTCTCTGGAACAGGAAATATTAGCTATGAATTTGCTTCCAGAGGAGCAGAGCAAATAACAGCAGTTGATGCACATTATGCATGTGTTGGTTTTATTAAGAAAACAGCAAAAGAGCTTGATTTTCCTTTAGAAACTATTAAAAGTGATGTGTTTCAGTATCTGGACAAGATACCCGTAACGCAAGATATAGTTTTTGCTGATCCTCCTTATGATTTTTCAGAAGAACAGTTTTTAAAAATTGTGGATTTAGTGTTTTCAAAATCAACTAACCCAGAAACTTTATTGATTATTGAGCATTCTAAACATACTTCATTGGAGGCGCATCCATTACTTACTGAATCAAAACGATATGGAGGAAGTGTATTTAGTTTTTTCCTGAGAGAAGAATAAAAAAGCAGACCGTAAGCCGGATTCTGTACTCCTAAAAGCCCTTGTCATTTATCTAGATTATTTGTTGCCAAATAATTCCAACTGTTTACCCTCCAACTCAAGTGTGCACTTTCAAACGCTGGTTTACATAACATTGCACCTCGTAGAGTTTACCTGATTTCACTACAGCATAACCTGTACATCCTTTCTGTTGCACTTGTCCTCCCCTAAAGTGTTATAAACACACTTTAGAATGACGGGCATTACCCGCTATGCTGCACTCTGG
>JABSPN010000321.1 GCA_013214425.1 Flavobacteriaceae bacterium
TTTGTTATGTTTGTTTGGGCTTTCTAACACGAACTCCTCCGTAACCCTCCGACCAGCTTTTTATGCTGTTTATCAACGTAGGCTAAATTTTGTTTAAAAATCAAATCACCTAATACAGGCAATGAAATTTAGCTGTGATAAACAGCGTTGAATCAATTAGCCCAAATGGAATATAACGTTTGGTATAACCGCTTTTACGATTTTAAAGTTATTACTTTTTGTTCAGTTCTAAATTTTCCAATTTTGAAGGAATTCTGATGTATTTGAATCCTCCGTAATTGCGATTATATATTGTTGGCAATAGTATTTTATTTTCAATCAAAGAAATGAACATACAAATAAGTCATTTCAGTCTTTTTATTAGTCCATAAATAATATTCGCTAAATGTATGGTCTAAAAAATCGGTCTTATAATATATTCGGTCAACATTTTCATTGGGTAAATCCAACCAGCGTGGTGGATTTCCATCTTTTTCCAAATCCTCAACTATAATTCCAAATTTCACGTTATTTCTCTCGGCAATATTCAACGGTTGGTCGTGTTCAATAATTTTTTTCAGGACATTTGAGTCATAAGTGAATGACATATAATGAACTTGAAAATCAAAATAACCTCTATTTTTAAGTTTAATTTCCTTTATCGATTCAGGCGGATTAAATCCAAAGTTGTCCTCAAACGATGATTCGAGTTCTTCTCTGTTTTGCGATTCGTAGGCGCAACTATAACCCGTTAAGAGTATAATTAAAGTCAAAAATTTCAGATAGTTACTCAAGGTTTTGGGTTCAGTTATATTATTGCCAACGTTTAGTATATGAATCGTAGTCTGCCGATAGGCGGCTATGATTTTATATACATTGTTAGCCATAGAATTTATAATTTTTCAAATTCTAATCCCATCATAATGAAACCAATAATTTCTCCATTTTCATTTCGTTCAAATCGTATTTCGCTTGGAGGAGTGTTAAATAAATCTTTGGATATTGAAGTTACCTGGTCTTTCCATGCTCCATTTCTATAATAATAAATGAGATTTCTTTCTTCTAACTTAATCTCTTTTCCTATCTGAAAATCCTTGTTGTAAAATGTGCCTACATATTCTGCTAGTTCTGTTTTTGAATGCTCATATGGAACAAACTCTTGAAACAGTTTTGGCATTTCTCCGTCTTGGTTGTCAAATATAAACTGCTTCACCTTTTGAGAAAAGATGAATTTTATTCGTGACTGATTGTCACCATCTTCTACATATGCAAACTCATGATTTCCTATTGGAATCAATTCGCCAATTACCTCATTATCTAATGTTTGATAAACTAAGTTTCTCTTTAATAGTTTTATTTCTCTTTGTTGGTGATTTTCATTATTAAAGAACAAGTATTTACCCTCATATTGTCGCAGTTCAATTTTAGAGAGATCAACACCTTTGATTAGGTTGTTTTTTTCTTTTTTAATTGGCGTTTCATTTTGTTTCAGAAACAAATCCACAAATTGGAAAAATCGGTCTCTAAAATCCCATTCAAATTTATTCTGTGTAGTAAAAAAGGCAATGTCTTGATCTGGAAAGTATAAGTATTTAGATACAAATCCACCTAGCCACATGCCATCATGTCCGTAAGCTGAATGACCATTGTGCATTTCAAATTCAACTCCCAAGCCATAATTGATTTCAGTACCGTTATTCAATCTTGCTTTGGTGTGCATTTTTTTCCATATTTCAGGCGTTCCAATGGTATTTTGTTTAAGGTTTTGATGCCATTTAAATATATCTCTTGGAGTTGTAATTACTTGCCCATCTCCACTTAAAACAAATGAACTCGTGTGTGTTTTATACCATTCTCCCTCTGATTCCTGATAACCAATAGCACGATTATCCACTATGCGGTAGATATCATCTTTAATGAAAGTTTGATACATTTCTAAAGGAGCAAAAATGTGTTGCTCAGAAAAGTCGGCTAATGATTGTCCTGATACTTGTCGTACTATAGCAGCTAATAAAATGTAATTTGCATTTGAATAATGGAAATATTCTCCTGGTTGAAATTGCAACTCCTTTACTTTTAAGATAATATTTACCATTTGACTTTCTGACATATAATCAAAAGTCTGCAAATCCAAAATTCCCCAATAAGGATCTACTTCTTTAATGCCGCTTGTGTGATTTAGAAGATGCTCTACCGTTGGTATTCCTTTTACATAATTTGGAATTTTAGGCAAATACTTAGAAACAGGATCTTTAATATTGAGTTTGCTTTGTTGCTCCAAAAGCAAGATCGCAGCTGCTGTAAATTGCTTGGAAATTGAAGCAATATCAAAAACGGTTTTATTGGTTATTGGAATGTTATAGTCGAGGTTGGCAACTCCATATTGTTTTTCAAAAATGATTTTTTCGCCTTTGAATACAGCAATTGAAAATCCAGGTTCACCTTTCCCCACATTATAGAAACTATCTATTGCAGGTTCCATTTTCTGAGCAATAGAGGTTTGATTAATTATTAAAGCTATTGCAAAATAGATTAATTTGAATTTCATTCGATTTGTTATTATGGCTAACGGTTTGTGTAAAATGCGTTTTAATGCATTTTTACATTGTGTTATAGCTATTTTTCAATTTTCTTTCCTTGTCTATTATTTGCTGCATTTTTTATTTCAGCAAACTCTTTAGTAATGGTCTCGCCATCAATCCCTTGAATTTCCAACTTTAAAAGTTTGGAGTTTTGGTTTTCAATTATTTCAAAATTGTATTTGTGTCCTTCTGGAATTCCGTCATCAAAATCATTTGGAATAAAATGACGAACCTTCGCATAATACTTATCACCATATGTTACTAAAAAATCGTTCTCACCACAGATTGTATTAAATGATTTAGATTTATTGTTTTCAAAAACAATTTTATCTAATCCTTTTTCAACCAAGGCTTTATCAGATTCTTCATTTCCTGAATAAAATCCATATTCAATTTTCACTAATTCGATGTCTAGATCTTCATCAACAGCTACATTGATTGAATTGTTTACCGAATTGCATGATGCCAAAATCGACATTAGAAAAATTATGGGTAAGGCAATCTTTATCATTTCATTTTAATTAGCTATAACGTCTATTGTATGTTGCGTTTGCATCCCGAAGGGTGCATATGCAATATACAAATTGTTGTGCGTTCGTTTTTATTCATTACATCCAATTTTTGGGATACATAATATTGGAGGTAAACCTCCAAATATTGAAATTCCAATTTTATCAGATTCATGATTAAAGTACAATATTTTATTGTCTATTCTCTCAGGTAATTCATCGGGCATTCCCATTCGGTAAATTATTGCTTTGTTCATATTTTCATTTATGAAGGCAATATTGCTTATTCCTCGAGGTGATTGCATTTCTCCGATTCCTATAATTTTAAAATTCGTAATTACGTGATAGAAATTCTGATTATTTAAATCCTTTAATTTACCCAAATATGTAATTTCAGTTTTAGTATGTTCTTCAGTCAATAATTGCTTTTCCAAGACTTGTTTTTCAGAAATGAATTGTTTGTAAAAGTCTAATTCTGATTGACCAAAAGCATACTTTTCATTTAATTGTATTCCATTCATATTTTCATTAAAAACTAAAGTATCAATAATTAAGTCAGATTTAATCTTTTCTGCTTCTTCTTTAAATTCAGCAATTCGATTATTCCATGTATCAATTTGTTTCTGCTTTTGATTACAACTACTGAGTAAAATTAAAAATGGAATTATATATATTAATTTAATTTTCACGATATTTTTTTCTAATGACGCACAACGTTTCTGCTATTGTGAGTACGGGATTAAAAGTAGTGAATTTCCCTTTAATCAAATAGTCAAAACTTTTTATTTAGTTTTACATTAATTTATTTTCTGAACTAAATGAAAAGATTTGGCACATGTAAGTCTTTAAACCAAAGTGGATTTTATTAGGGTAAAGTTAAGAGATTAATTTAATATTGATTTTAAGTGATTTT
>JABSPN010000322.1 GCA_013214425.1 Flavobacteriaceae bacterium
AAAAACAAAGCTGTTAATTACCCAAGATGCAGAATGGGGATTGAGTATGCGTTTAGATTCTACCTACGCTTTTCCCTGGAATATGACATTAGGTGCGATAGAAGATGATGTATTGATAGAAAAAACGGGTGAGTTAATAGGGAAGCATTGTAGACGAGTAGGAGTGCATATGAATTTCGCACCAGATATCGATATCAATACAAATCCTAAAAATCCTATTATTGGAAACAGGTCTTTTGGAGAAGATAAAATCAACGTGGCCAAGAAAGGGGTTGCCTTCACGAAAGGGATGTTGAGTCAAAAAGTATTAGGTTCTGCCAAGCATTTTCCTGGTCACGGAGATACGTCTCAGGATTCGCATAAGACATTGCCAACCATAACTTTTGATAAAGAACGAATAGAAAATGTAGAGTTGTATCCTTTTAAAGAATTGATAAATAACGGGATAGCCAGTATCATGGTAGCACACTTAAATATTCCAAGTTTAGAAACTAAAAGTGGTTTACCGTCCTCATTATCTAAAACTATTGTAACTGATTTACTAAAAGGAGAACTCGGATTTAAAGGCCTTGTGTTTACAGATGCATTAAACATGAAAGGTGCCGCCGATTTTAAAGAGCCTGGGGATGTTGATTTAGCAGCTTTCCTTGCTGGAAATGATGTATTGCTTATTCCTGAAGATGTGCCAGGAGCAGTAGCAAAAATAAAAGCGTCTTATGAAGATGGGACTATTTCAGAAAAAAGGTTGTCTGAATCAGTAAAGAAAATTCTGATGGCTAAATATATGGTTGGGTTAAATAATTACGAACCAGTTAATTTAGAAGGCTTAGCCTCAGATTTAAATGACATAGAGAATGATGTATTGTACAGCAAATTAATAGAAAATGCCATTACTGTAGTGAAAAATGAAGGAGCTGTAATTCCATTCAAAAATTTAGAACTTAAGAAGATTGCTTATGTAAAACTTGGAGACGATGATCACCAGCCATTTCTAAAAGCATTGAATAAATATGCATTTGTAACAGAAGTAAAAGCAGATCAGCTAGATGTTTTGATTAAGGAATTGGGTAATTATAACCATGTGATAGTTGGCTTTCATAAAAGTAATGCTAATCCATGGAAAGGCTATAAGTTCAAAGATAAAGAGTTGGTTTGGTTATACGAAATTGCAAGAATGAATACTGTTTCTTTAGCTGTTTTTGCTAAGCCTTATGCTTTGTCGGATTTAAAAACCTCTACAAATTTTGAAAACATTGTACTGTCCTATCAAAACAGTGAAATAGCTCAGCAAAAAACCGCAGAAATTCTGTTTGGATCCCTATCAGCAAAGGGTAAATTGCCCGTTACAGTAAGTGAAGATTTTGCTGTAAATACCCGTTTTCAAACGAAACAATTAAGCAGGTTAGGCTATGATTTCCCAAGAAACGTGGGGATGGATCTGGCAACATTAACCAGAATTGATTCTATAATGGAATACAGTTTAAAAGAAAAGATTTTACCAGGAGCTCAGATACTAGTGGCGAGAAAAGGGAAGATCATTTACAATAAAAACTACGGATATCATAGTTATGATAAAAAGATTAAAGTGCATGATGAATCGGTTTATGATTTAGCCTCGCTAACCAAAATATTGGGGACATTGCCTTTAATAATGGAATTGGAAGAAGAGAATATCGTTAGTTTAGATTCAAATCTGGGAACTATGATTCCAGATTTTAAAGATTCCAACAAGGCCAGTATCACGCTAAAGCAAATGTTGTCACACTATGCCCGATTAAAGCCCTGGATTCCTTTTTATTTAAAGACATTGGATAGTGTGACAAAAAAGCCATCTAAAGAGCTATATAGAACATCAAAAACTAAAGATTTTTCTATTCAAGTTACCGATAAACTGTACCTTAAGAACGATTACAAAGATTCTATTGTAAGTATTATCAAGAATCAAGACTTAATGAGTAGATGGCGTTATAAATACAGTGATTTAGGATACTATATCTTAAAAGAATATGTAGAAACGCATTACAATAAAGGCTTGGACGAATTGGTTGAGGATCATTTTTATAAATCTATGGGAGCTCATCATACCTTGTATAATCCGTTGAGAAGATTTGAATTAAATCAAATTACACCTACAGAAGAAGATCAATATTACCGATTTGGAAGAGTGCAAGGATATGTTCACGATATGGGAGCTGCAATGCAAAACGGTGTTGGTGGACATGCAGGTATTTTCTCTACGGCTACAGATGTGGCAAAAATCATGCAGATGTACATAAATGGCGGATTTTACGGAGATAAAACTTATTTAAAACCAGAAACGATCGATAAATTTAATAAACGTTACTATCGATATAAAAGTGTACGTAGAGGATTAGGTTTTGATAAACCACAGTTAGGAAAGAGCGGACCAACTTGTAATTGTACAAATGATAGAAGTTTTGGGCATTCTGGTTTTACAGGAACCTTTACTTGGGCAGATCCGGAGGAAGAAATAGTTTACGTATTCCTGTCAAACCGTACCTATCCAGATCAAGAAAACACAAGAATAATAAGAGAAAATATACGTTCAGAAATACAACGTTTAATATATAAAGCGATAATCAAGTAATAATGAGAATAGGAATAGTTTGTTATCCAACATTTGGAGGTAGCGGAGTAGTGGCAACAGAACTGGGTATTGAGTTAGCTCAAAGAGGTAATATAGTGCATTTTATTACCTATAAGCAACCAGTTAGATTAGCGACACTTAATAATAATATCCAGTATCATGAAGTGAATGTTCCTGAATATCCTTTATTTCATTACCAGCCATATGAGTTAGCCTTGTCTAGCAAGTTGGTTAACATGGTGAAGAAGTATGATATAGAAATCTTACATGTACACTATGCCATACCACATGCCTATGCAGCCTATATGGCTAAGCAAATGTTAGCAGAAGAAGGGATCAATGTTCCAATTGTTACCACACTTCATGGTACAGATATTACTTTAGTAGGAAATCATCCTTTTTACAAGCCTGCGGTTAATTTCAGTATCAATAATTCTGATGTTGTCACATCAGTTTCTAAAAGCTTAAAGCAAGATACGCTTAGACTGTTTGATATCACAAAAGAAATTAATGTAATTCCCAACTTTATTAAAGTTGAGAAATATGAAAATGCAGAACATACAGATTGTCAGCGTAGTTTGATGGCCGATAATCACGAGAAAATAGTGACGCATATCAGTAACTTTAGGAAAGTAAAACGTATTGATAATGTAATCAAAGTCTTTTACGAACTACAAAAAGAGATTCCATCTAAATTAATGATGGTAGGAGATGGGCCAGAAAGAAAACCAGCAATAAATTTAGTTAAGAAGTTAGGGGTAACAGATAAAGTCCTTTTTTTAGGGGATAGTAATGAAATCGATAAGATTTTATGCTTTTCAGACCTGTTCTTATTGCCTTCTGAAACAGAGAGTTTTGGGCTCGCGGCATTAGAGGCAATGGTTTCAGGGGTTCCCGTAATATCAAGTAATACAGGTGGTTTGCCAGAAGTAAACATCGATAGCCTTTCAGGTTTTTTAAACGATGTGGATGATGTAGCAGGAATGGCTAAAAATGCGGTTCATATTTTGTCTTCTGAAGAACGATTACTGTAATTCTAAAAACAGGCCAAAGAAGTAGCAAAACGATTTGATATAGATGAAGTGATTCCGCTTTATGAGCAACTGTATAAGAACACACTTCAGCAGTATAAATCATTAAAAATTTAAACTAATTACTATGAAAATTTTATTAGCAATCATATTATTTACTGGGAGTTGTAGTCAAGTATCACAACCAGTAAAAGATATAACAGAAAAAACTGAAGAATCAAAATCTATTGAAATGAAGCAAGAAACTAAAGGGAAGGAAGTTGAATTTGAAATTCTTGTCCAAGGCCCTATTAGTGAAGTGAATGAAGCTCAAAT
>JABSPN010000323.1 GCA_013214425.1 Flavobacteriaceae bacterium
AGGCCTAAACTTTAAACAAGGAACTTTACCAAATTTAGTCTTTAATGTTTCTCTACCTAAGAATTTAAGCTTAAAATTATAATTTTCTTTATCGAAAAACATCTTCATTTTTACCTCATCACCTTTTTTAAGCTTGGTAGCATCTATATTATTTCTCAAGTAATAATAGGCCGATAGCATATCTTGTACCTTACCCTCAATATTGTGGGTAGATTCTCTCTTTCTTTTTTTATCCTTTACTAAAGCTTTTTGATTCTGATGATCAAAAAGAATTTCGATGTTTTTGGTATGTCCGCCTTCATTTATTTTTCTAATAAATCGGTAGGGTTTGCCATCTTCCTTATCAAAATAAGTCTGATAGTTATCATCTACTTTAAAAAACAGATCTAACAACCCGGTAGATTTCCCTTTTCCAACAACATGAAAAACATCTTTTCCTTCATATTTCGTTTCGTGAACTTTAAGTGTCGCATAACTAGCATTAAATATACCATAGTGAATTCTAAATTTGAACCACTCTCCTGTCTTAAACGCATTGTTTTGAGGAACAGGGCTTTCACCTGCAGTAAGTGAAAACAAGAATATTATTAATGTAAAAACACTTTTCATAACATCAGCAACTTTAGGGTTATACCTAATAAACAACAATTACTGTTCCAAAAATATTAAAAGAAAAAAACTCCATCAAATTAATGACAGAGTTTTTCAACTTATTAACCAACCAAATTATTGACTTTTAAGGGTTTTGTAGTATTACCTCTTAGAGTCATTACAAATATATGGCGGTTTGACTTTTCGGGATAAAATACTCTGTAAAAGGTCAGAAAAACTGTTAAAGTGTCCCTCTGTTTTCTTGCTCTCTCTCTATTGCTTCGAATAAAGCTTTAAAGTTTCCTTTCCCAAAAGACTGTGCTCCTTTTCTTTGAATAATCTCAAAAAACATGGTAGGTCTATCTACTACTGGTTTAGTAAATAACTGTAATAAATATCCTTCGTCATCTCTATCGATTAAGATTCCGTGCTTTTTAAGCACCTCAACATCTTCGTCTATCTTACCAACTCTTTCTAATAAATCGTCATAATAATTATCAGGAACATATAGAAACTCCACTCCTCTATCTCTCATAGCTGATACCGTAGAAACAATATCATCTGTAGCCACTGCTATATGCTGCACGCCTGGACCATTATAAAAGTCTAAATACTCTTCGATCTGAGATTTTTTTCTTCCTTCTGCCGGCTCGTTAATTGGAAACTTAATTCTTCCGTTACCGTTACTCATCACCTTACTCATTAAGGCGGTGTATTCTGTAGAAATATCTTTATCGTCGAAAGAAATGATTTGAGCAAATCCCATCACTTTTCCATAGAACTCACACCAGGTATTCATTTCATCCCAACCAACATTTCCTACCATATGATCAACAAACTTTAACCCTACTGGTTCTGGATTATAATGTGATTCCCATTTTTTATATCCTGGTAAGAATATTCCTGAATAGTTTTTACGCTCAACAAAAATGTGTACTGTCTCACCATAGGTATAAATACCAGAACGCACTACATGCCCGTGCTCATCTTCTTCGGTGGTTGGCTCCATAAATGGTTTTGCTCCTCTTTTTGTAGTTTCTTCAAATGCTTTTGTTGCATCTTCTACCCAAAGCGCTACCACCTTAACTCCATCTCCATGCTTATTCACATGCGCATTAATCACTCCTCCTTCTTCTAAGGAAGTCGTTAAAACCAATCGTATTTTATCTTGTTTTAACACATAAGAAACTCTGTCTTTCATCCCTGTTTCTAATCCAGCATACGCCTCAGATTGAAATCCAAATGCTGTTTTGTAGAAAAGAGCCGATTGCTTAGCGTTTCCGACATACAACTCAATATAATCTGTTCCTAATAAGGGTAGGAAGTCTTCTGCCTCATCAAATATTTTTCTTAATGAGTACTCTGTATTTTGTAAATCTTTTAAATTCTTTATTTCTGCTGCCATGATATTCTTTTTAAATGTTTTCGGAAACGTTTCCGTATAAATATTGATAACTAATTTTCAGGAGAAATAGTTACCACATAGCTCTCAAATGAAATGTTATATCAATTCTATTACTCAACATAATTATTTATCTAACCAAGATTGATAATAGCTTTCATCTGCAATTTTCATTGCTTCTTCTGTAACCTTTAAGGGTTTGAAAGTATCAACCATTACTGCTAATTCTTCTGTCTCTGTCTCACCTATACTTCTTTCTGTAGCTCCTGGATGTGGTCCGTGAGGAATTCCAGCTGGGTGCAATGATATATGTCCTGCATCAATATCATTACGGCTCATAAAATCTCCATCTACATAATATAAGACCTCATCTGAATCAATATTACTATGATTATAAGGTGCTGGTATTGAATCTGGATGATAATCGTATAATCTTGGGACAAAACTACACACTACAAAGGCATCTGTTTCAAAAGTTTGATGCACTGGTGGCGGTTGGTGAATTCTACCTGTAATAGGCTCAAAATCGTGAATTGAAAAGGCATATGGAAAATTGTATCCGTCATATCCTACTACATCAAATGGATGTGAGGCATATACCATTTCAATGATTTCATCTTGCTTCTTTACTTTGATTAAGAAATCCCCTTTTTCGTCATACGTCTCTAGTTCTTGAGGCCTTCTTAAATCTCTTTCACAGAAAGGAGAATGCTCTAATAATTGCCCGAACCAGTTTCTGTATCGCTTGGGCGTGTAGATAGGTCTGTAAGACTCTACGATAAACAAACGGTTCTCCTCAGTATCAAAATCCATTTTATAAATAACACCTCTAGGAATTAACAGGTAATCTCCATACTTAAAATCAAGATTACCTAAAATAGTTCTTAATTTTCCTGATCCTTTGTGGATAAAGATTAATTCGTCTGCATCTGTATTCTTGTAGAAATAATCTCTTGTCGATTCTTTAGGCGCAGAAAGAATGATATTACAATCTGAATTGGTCAACACAACTTTTCTGCTCTCTAAGTAATCGTTAATTTGAGGCAATTGAAATCCTCTGAATCGGTACGATTGAATATTATTGGCTTTAGCAACTTTTGGCGCAACACTGTATTGTCGCTTTATTTCTTTAACCTGTGTAGGCCTGTGTTCGTGGTATAAGTTTGACGACATACCATCAAAACCAATTGTGCCAAATAATTGCTCGTAATATAAATCACCATTTGGTTTTCTGAATTGTGTGTGTCTCTTTGGAGGTATTTCTCCTAGTGTATGATAAAAAGGCATAATAGTATTTTAAAGGTTATTAAAAAAATTGATTGTAGTAAATAACCTTTATCTCATTCTGGATTTCTTTTGATGAGATAATGTAGAAATATCAATATGTCTTGCCAACCTTCTTTCATGAAATACAAATATCGTAATTATTTAATATATAAACAATTCCAATTTTTAGTTAGAACCAGTAACCAAGACTGAAAAAGACCCTTTCTGAATCACCTTCAGGAGACCAAGTATACCGAATTTCTATTGGACCAAGAATTGTTTCTATTCCATATCCTACTCCATACCCTGAATACTCTGGCCAGGACAGCCAATCCTGATCTTTAAATAATCCATCGTCTATATTGGCATAATTAGCTGAGAAAAGAATGTGGTTCTTATTGAAAATTTCATAGTCAAGATTCAGTGTTCCTTTTACAAAACTATCTCCGCCAATAGACAGGTAATCGTATCCGAAAAACGAAGTATAATTGTTAATGAAATCATTTCCGTAGCCTCCTAAAACAAAATCCAATGCATTATCCGTATTGTTCCCGATACGTATTCCACCTTCAGAAAAAACACTAAAAGACAAGCTCTTTGAAATCGATTCTGCAAACCCAATTTTAGCTTTTCCAATACTAAAACTTACAAAATCATCACCCTTATCTGAAGAAT
>JABSPN010000324.1 GCA_013214425.1 Flavobacteriaceae bacterium
ATCTAAATCATTAGTTTATTTTAAAAGTCTTTGGTTTTTGAATAAAAACATTAGCCTTAGAAAGCCTTTTATTAAATACATTTCTTGGGGAGATATAGATACTTTATCGGGGTTTACTGACACTAAAAAAATTGAATTTGCAGATGTAGATTATTTTTTGTTTGAACCAGAAAATGCTGATTTATTTCTTAAATCTCACCTAATATCTAATTTTGAAGAAGCCAAAAAAGAAAATTTAATCCAAGAATACTACTATTATGATTTACTTCAAGGTATACATGAAGGCAAATTTATAGCTTTCATTAATGAGGATAATGGCACAGATTAGTTGATTGTAATTGTAAAACAAATAACCTATCAAACACGTTTCAAAAACAAGATCATGTAAGTCTTTAAACCAAGGTGGATTTTATTAGGGTAAAGTTAAGAGATTAATTTAATATGGTAGTGGGTCAAACTGGCGCTTTTATATCCCACCCCTCACACCACATTCCCTCTTCTTTAGAGGCTTATGGGAATATCGAATACTAAACAAGGAAGGGTGAAGTGGGAAGGAATGTAAAAGGAGTCACAAGTTGTGGCTCTTTTTTACCCACCCAAACCACTAACCCTTTTTAGATGTTTAATAACTAATTAAGTATATTTGAGAATGGGAGAATAAATTTGATAGAATCATGGAAGAGTTATATGAAAAAAATAAACTAATCATTAGTTATATGATTGACAAGTATCAGGATAACCAATTATTCATATCTCTATTGGATATCTTAGATACCCAGTATTCTAAAAAAAGTTTATCAGGTTTAAAAAAAGTAGATGCGGAAATAAATGATTGGGTAAATACTTTATCAAGTGAAGATTTGAAGGTGATTAATTCACTAACAAATCATGAAGATTTGATCGATAGAACAATCTCTTCTGGCACGATAAATTCAGATGAAGATTTTTATTTATTAGAGAAAAAAGTATGTGAGCTAATTGAAGATAATAAAGAAACACATCTAATAGATACTATTAATCGATTATTAACCAAATATCACCTTAGTAAATGAGAAGGTAATATCGGTAATGTCCCAAAATAGGAAATGACTTCTAAATGGAAATTAAGAGAGCTGTCTTAAGATGGCTCTTTTTTTACCCACCCAAACCGCTAACCCTTTTAGATGTTTAAGAGCAAAAGTTAAATTAAGTATATTTAAGAATAGGAGAATTAATGCGACAGAATCACCCTTTCTAATCATATGTACTATTTCTATCCCTGCTAATGTTCTTTGTGCTGATTTAGTTAGCTGGTAAATATCAAAATTAAGTATATTTGAGAATAGCAGAATTAATGCGACAGTACCGGAAATAGTATTCATAAAAAAACCCTTTCAAAAAGAAAGGGTTTAATTTTATTCTGCTAAGTAGTTCTGATTAAGCCTCAAACGATTCAATTGAAACATAAGATCTATTATCTTTTTTCTTAGTAAACTTAACAATACCGTCAACTTTGGCATGTAAAGTATGGTCTTTACCCATATACACATTCTCACCTGGATTGTGCTGAGTACCTCTTTGTCTAACGATGATATTTCCTGCGATAGCAGCTTGACCACCAAAAATCTTAACACCTAAACGTTTCGATTCTGATTCTCTACCGTTTTTAGAACTACCAACTCCTTTTTTATGAGCCATTTCTCTAAGGTTTTAATTATTATATAATGTTTTTATTAAGTTAAAGCTGCGATTAAATCTGCTTTCTTCATTGAAGAAATTCCATTGATTCCTTTAGCTTTAGCCATTTCTTTTAATTCAGCAACAGTCATTTTGCTTAAATCTTGAGTAGTTGCTTCTGCCTTTGGTGCTGCTTCCTTTTGAGAAGCTACTTTTGGAGCTTCAGCTTTTACTTCTTCTTTATTTGGTACTGCAGTTTTCTTAGCTGCTTTCTTACCTCCTGTTGCGCTTATCGTTCCGATTTGAATTTCAGAAAGGTGCTGTCTGTGACCATTCTTCACTCTGTAACCTTTTCTTCTTTTCTTTTTGAAAACGATGACTTTATCACCTTTAAGGTGCTTTAAAACTTTTGCCTCAACAAAAGCTCCTTCTATAGCTGGGGCGCCAACGGTTACATCTCCACCATTATCTAATAAAAGAACATTGTCAAAAGTAACTTTTTTACCTTCATCCTCTTTTAAACGGTGAACAAAAACCTTTTGGTCTTTCTCTACTTTAAATTGTTGCCCTGCTATCTCTACAATTGCATACATAGCGTATTTGTTTAAAATTTATTTTTAAAAATGTCTGCAAATATAGAGCTTATTACTTAATACACAAACAGTTTTTATGTGTTTTCCAGAATATTATTACTCGTTTTGAATAATTGAATGAAAGTTAAACTCAAAACAACCGAAGATCCTATGCCTTCAATAAGTATAACTATTAAAATCATTCTGATAGGGTTAGTCGTTTCCCATCCTACTATCTGCATCATTTTGGATGAGAAAGCCGGATCAATTAAAAACATATAAACGAAAACAAAGACAACAAAAATAAAAGTGGCCAATACACCAGACCGTATCCCAGCTGCAAAAGCTTCAAAAGAACTAAAATACTCCTGGCTTTCTATTTTACAAGCTTGGACTACTTTGTAAATACCATAACCCATGATTACTCCATTTAAAAGGCGTAACCAGTAAACCTCTAATAAGCCTGATACTCTCATCAATAGAAAATAGGCAATTAATGCTAATGCAATTCGTACACCATAGCGAATCGACATTTTAGAATACTTCATCATAACTCAATAATTTACAATTTATTATGTTTATAAATTTCGGGATTTTTTTTGAAATATTTTTCACAATTGTTAAAATTTTAAGAATTTAAAAGACTGCTTATCGCAAGATTTGTATTTTTGGGGTGAAAATTTTGTAATAGATTCAGGATTTTCAAAACAAATACATAAATAAATTAAATATATCAGTAATGAAAAAACGCTATTTATACTTTGCGTCTTTACTCTTAATAAGCTCAACACTCATGGCACAAGAAGTAACGTTTGAAGAGTATGATTTAGACAACGGATTACACGTTATTTTACACCAAGATAACGCTGCTCCAGTTGTTACAACTTCAGTAATGTACCATGTTGGCGCCAAAAATGAAGACCCAAAAAGAACTGGATTTGCTCACTTTTTTGAGCATTTATTGTTTGAAGGAACCCAAAATATTGGAAAAGGAAAATGGTTTGAAATAGTAACTTCAAACGGAGGTAGTAACAATGCAAATACTACAGACGACAGAACTTACTATTATGAAGTATTCCCTTCTAACGCTCTTGAAGTTGGATTATGGATGGAGTCTGAAAGAATGTTACATCCAGTAATTGACCAAAAAGGAGTCGATACTCAAAACGAAGTTGTTAAAGAGGAAAAAAGATTACGTGTCGACAATAGTCCTTATGGGAACTTCTTCGCTGAGGTAAAAAAACGATTGTTTACCAAACACCCTTATAGATGGGCTACTATTGGTTCTATGGATCATCTAGACGCAGCTACTTTAGATGAGTTCTTAGCATTCAATAAAAAGTTTTATGTCCCAAATAATGCTGTTTTAGTTGTAGCTGGTGATATCGACATTGCTGAGACTAAAACAATGATTAAAAATTATTTCGGACCTGTTCCAAAAGGAGCTCAGCCACCTAAAGTTAACATCAAAGAAGATCCTATCAAGTATGAAATTACTGGAACTGCTTATGATGCAAACATTCAAATTCCAGCTGTAGTAACAGCCTATAGAACTCCTTCAATGAAGGAAAAAGATGCTTATGTCTTAAGCATGCTTTCTACTTTATTGAGTGACGGGAAAAGTTCTAGATTATACAAAAAGTTGGTTGACGAAAAGAAGATGGCTTTACAAGTTGGTTCTTTTAATAACGGACAAGAAGACTAC
>JABSPN010000325.1 GCA_013214425.1 Flavobacteriaceae bacterium
CCATATTGGGCTGTCATCTGATCAAAACTTTGTAGGCCCAATTGAATCTCTTGATCTGTCGAGATGCTTATGGATTGCTCTTTACCGGTATAAGGATTCACCTCTTTGTTATTACATTTTCTGATGAATGCAAAGACAATGATTGCTAAACCTATTAATAATCTTATTTTAAGTTTTCCGCCTCGCATAACTATTTGTTTAAAAAAAAGTATGTATGTTATATGTTTACTTCGCTTTCTCTATGAACGAATAAAAAAATCTTTTAGCAGCAATCTCATTCTAGTAAATAAGGATTGATGTCCAGAATATTCTCCTTGATGTATTGATCAATAAATTCTGTTGTAAAATGTTCACTGCCCATCAGTTTCTCTTTTTGTAGCATTGTTTTTACATCGAATTTTCGATACGCTTCCAGCATTTTTTTAGACAGTGGAGCATAGGTAAAATGCCAGGGCTCGTATTTGAATCCTTTTCGGTTTGCATTATCGGTATACACTAAGTGAAAACCAAAGCTTTCTGAATGTTCATCTAACCATTCTTTAAGTTTACAAAACGGACCGTTATTATGGAAATGTTTAGCTAATAAGACATCTTTTGGAGGATTTTGTACTTCCAGCACGATGTCAATGTCTGTGGCCCAATGATGTCTTGAAGTTCCAGGTATAGTCGAATACTCAACTATTTTTATTATTGCATTAATAGGGGATAAACCTTGACCGGTAAATCGTTTGTATTTACGTTCCCATATACGATTTTGATGGGCATAAGTTCTGTAGCTGGAAACTACTCGTATTGGTAAATTTTCTTTTAATGCAGCTGCTTTCATCTTTATAAAAGCATCATAGGCTTCTTTTCTAAGAGAATACCCGTTTCCAAAAACTTCTGGATTTCCTTTTCCGATGAGTTCTTCATTTGAAAATTCAGAAATATTAGAAAAAGAAAATTGCGGAGCTATTGCTAAAGCTGCTCCTCCAAGTAAACAATTGTGTATAAATGTCTTTCTATTCATAAATCTTAAGAAGAGTGATCAATTATAATTTTCCATTCTCCATCAATCTTTTTGAAAACTAAGGAGAATATACCCTCTGCATTGCCAACATTTCTGGTGAGATGGTATGAGCCAATTACATGATAATATTCTTTGCCTAGTGGGCTCATATCAATTATTTTAAACTCTAATTCTCCTGTATGATTCTTTGTTGGGTATCCTTTTTTATAATTATCTAATGTTTGTTGCCAACCATAGGTAAGTCCTTTTGAACCAATAAATTTTAATTGTTCAGAATTCCAATACCCGCTCATAAAACCTTCTAAATTTCCATTACTCCATTCTTTAGCTTGTTGGTTTAAAATAGCTTTTATCGTTTTTTCATCGTCTTTAGTTGCAATACTGTCCCAACTATTCCAACTGATTAAAAAAATGGAGAGACAGATTGCTGTTAATACTAATAGATTTATTTTTTTCATGATCTATGATTACTGTTTTCGTTTATAAAGTTATTTATTTTTTACAAGTCATAAACTTAACTCCCTCCCTTTTTGGTATAAAATATTGGGATTGTCTTTTTTAAAAAGGACAGCGTCGTCTTGTTCTTCATCGATATAATTCTTCTCAAATACAAAACCTAATTTTTCAGCAACGCGTATGGAAGCCAAGTTTTCCTTTTTAACCTGACAATACATGACAGGGAGTTTGATTGAATCGAAGGCAAAGTCTACACAGGCTTTAGCGGTCTCAGTTGCAAAGCCTTTATTCCAATAAGTCTTATAGAATCGATAGCCTACTTCTACAAAATCTACATTCTTATGATATTTCAATCCGCAGAAACCTAAAAAATCATCTGTCTTTGTATCACAAACTGCCCATCTTCCGAAACCATATTTTTGATACGGATTGTAATTGCGAATGAACTCTTCGGCTTCTTCTATAGAAGTAAAAGGGACGTCTCCAGTATATTGAATGACCTCTGGGTCAAGATTTAATTTGTAGAAATCTTGAGCGTCCTCTAATATAAATTCTCTTAAATAACACCTTTCGGTTTCTAGTATGATATTCATAAGTTCAAAACTAAGATTAAAAATAGTATTTTTAGAAGATTTTTTACTCTTCTAAAAGTCTGATTTGCTTAGTATAAGTGATGTGAATAAATTAAAGAGGGAATTTTCTAGAAAAAAGATTTGTATGTTAAATTAATCTTATGTTATATTTGCAAAGTCTTTGCGGGAGTAGCTCAGCTGGTAGAGCGTCAGCCTTCCAAGCTGAATGTCGCGAGTTCGAACCTCGTCTCCCGCTCTAAAGGTCTCAAGAAATTGAGACCTTTTTTTATTTTCGTATCTTTTGAATTGAATTAATGAATAAATGAAACAATATTTAAAAGGAGTATTAGAAAAAGGGAAATACCAAGAAACTAAAAATAATAAAAGGAACAATAAAATTATTTGTTTGTTCGTTATTCTTGGCTGTTTAAGTGGTTTAGTAGCTTTTCCTTTTTTTGATAGAACATTTATTAAATATTCAGATGTAGTATTTATTGGAATGTTTCCTAGTTTAATTCTATTACCTCTTTTGTATAAGAGGTTAGTAAGGATATCGGGATATAAATTATTTATTAAAAATAATTGGGTTTATAACATGAGCTTACCAATAATAATTTATACGATGATAGGACTCTCATTGGGAGCTCCTTCTACACTAGGGTACTTGTGGTACAATGAATTTGCTTCGTCAAAACATGAAACTACTGTTAATTTAGAAATGAAAGAATATTTTAAAGTAAAAAGACTAGCTAATGTATATGTGAGTTATAACGGATTAAAAAAACGATTCAAAATGGGAGCAGATTTTACCGAGCAAGAATCAAAAGATAAGTTAATGCAATTAAAAATTGCAGAAGGTTTTTTTGGTTATCCAGTAATAAAATCAAGAAAAGTTTTGCTTAAAGAAAGTGAATAAAGAGTTTTATCTTTGATCTTTACAATTATGAAAGATTTACCACACTACTTATACGATCATCTGATTTCTCTTGGATTTTCAGAAACATCAGCCAAATACATGAATATGTTGGCCTTATTACTCGTTTCCTTATTGATCATTTTACTGATTGATTTTATTTTAAGAAAAATCCTTGTGAGTGTTTTTTCACGATTCGCTGCGCGATCGAAAACAAATTTTGATGATTTGTTAGTTCGTAATAAAGCGCCGAGGAATTTAGCACATGTTATTCCACTTCTACTGGCTTTTGAATTGGTGCCTTTTGTTTTTGTACATTTTGAATACACTCAAAATGTACTTGAAAAAACACTGGAAGTATTCGGGATTATTTTGTCCTTGTGGGTGATAAGAAGCTTACTAAATACCTTTAAGGATTATTTTAAAACCCTACCCAATTTAAAGGATAAACCAGTAGATAGTTATATTCAGGTGTTTATGATTTTTGCCTGGTTCGCAGGTTTTATGTTAGCATTTGCGGTGGTTACCGATACTTCTGTTTGGAAGTTTTTTACCGCACTAGGAGCCGCTTCAGCAATTATCATATTGATTTTTAGAGATACTATTTTAGGCTTTGTGGCCAGTATTCAAGTATCGATTAACGATATGGTTCGTATAGGAGATTGGATTACTTTTGAAAAATATGGTGCTGATGGTGATGTAATTGAAATTAATTTGTCAACGGTTAAAGTTCAGAATTTTGACAAAACAATTACTACGATTCCTACCTACGCTTTGATTTCCGATTCATTTAAAAACTGGAGAGGAATGATGAATTCTGAGGGAAGAAGAATCAAAAGAGCTTTAATTATTAAGCAAGATAGCGTTAAATTTCTTTCGGATTCAGAAGTGAGTCAATTGAAGAAAATTGCCTTGATTGAAAAATACCTCC
>JABSPN010000326.1 GCA_013214425.1 Flavobacteriaceae bacterium
GAAGATCGGTTGTTTTTTGTAGTGATTGCGATTACTCCGTTACGCGCTTCTGAACCATATAAAGTTGAAGCTGCTAGCCCTTTTAAAACAGTAACAGAATCGATGTTAGTTGCGTCTAAATCTACAGCATTATTTGCAGGTAAGTTTTCATAGGGAATACCATCAATTATATATAATGGCTGGTTATTTCCTGAAACAGTGTTGAACCCTCGAATAATTACATTGGCTGTAGATCCATATAAACCAGTTGATTGAGTTATTTGTACTCCAGCAGCTTTTCCGTTAAGTACTGAAGCAATATCGCCACGGCTTAAGTTTTCTAAATCATCTCCGCCTACTGTTGAAACAGCATAACCTAAAGCTTTCTTTTCTCTTTTTAAACCTTGTGCTGTGACGACAACTTCTTCTAGAGCATTATCTGCCTCAAGTGTTAGATTTGCTATAGATTTCCCAGTAACTACCTTTTGCTTTACTGCTTTTTGTAAAGGTTTTTTATTGTTTTCAAAAACTTTCACTTCAGAAGAATCAGGTATAACTTTATAGTTCAATACAGAATTGAGATTTTCTTTATCGATAACTTTATTTTTAATAATTGTTAAATGCTGTTTATCTTCTCTATAGGCAATTAAAGTTAAGCCACGAGACTCTCCAATTTTGAATGAATAGAGTCCTTTTTCATTGGTTTCAAATTTTAAGACTTTGTCTGAGTAGTTATCGAATAATAATAAGCTTGCTTTAATTCCATTACCGTCTGCGTCTATAACTTTTCCTGTCTGAATAGATTTGGTAACGGGTAAATAAGAAGCCTCTTCGAAAGCGGTTATAGGTTTTTTAATATAATCACGCCAACCGTGAGTAAGCATAACATAGTCTAAGGCTAATTCACGGTTGTGTTCTTTTTCGTCAAAATAGAATTTAGGTTCATGTATTGTTCCTTTTAATTCTGAAGAAACTAAAAGAGAAGACAGAATATTATCTTGTTTATCATCTGCAAACGAGAGTATTTTATTATCAACGACACTTAGAGCAAGGTTTGAAGGAATAGGCTTCCCGTTTTTATCGGTTGTTTTTATTTTTAATGATACTTTTTCTCTTGTTTCATAGGTGTTTTTGTTAGGGATAATTTCAATTTTAAGGTCTTTGTTAGCATTCATAAAAGCCAAACGTTCACAGATAGGTTCCCCCTTTGGAGTAGTGATTAAAAAAGAAGTGATTCCAATAGGAAATTTTTTGGAGTTTATACTAACAATGTTAGCTCCTTTATCCAATTGAATCTTTTCATTATATAATTTTTTTTGGGCATTCTTAATTTGTAAAACTACTTTTTGTTTTTTTGAACTGTAGATACTTAGTTGTTGATTTAACAAGGAAAATATTATTCCGTTTACTTGTGCTTTGGGCAGTAATATTTGTTTATCTGAAACAAAAGGCTTTGTGATTTTAGCATAATATTTTGTATTGCTGATAGGAGTATAATAGAAAGCTCCCATTCCGTCATGATAACTATTAAAATTGGTGATGAAATTTCCATTTTCATCTGTGATTTCTCCCGAAACATCAGCAGGGTTTCCAAATTCATTAAGAGCTTTAAATGCAATTTTGTTTGAATAACCTACTAGACTTTTTCCGCTTTCAGGAAAGAATTGTAAATCCACATTATCTAGTATAACAGGGACACTTCTGGAAATAGATTCTTTACTACCTTTATGTGGAACAAGGACGTTTAGTACAATGTCTGAGCTATTTAGATTGGACGGTAAAGTAAATTGAACTTTAGTTTTTCCTTTTCGATCTGTTGTTGTACTACTAGAGTGTGTTGTTTTTCCTTTAAGTCTTACTTCAAAGGGAATTGTTTTAAAAGACAAGGGTAGATTGTCTAATGTTTTAACTTCAAAATTAGCAGTAACATGGGCGTTTTTCCCATAAGCTTTTTTCTCAAAATCAAGTTTCATTAAGAGCTTAGGCTGAACAATTTTCTGAACACTAATTTTTTTGGTAAAAAAGCTAGTTTCCCCATAGTTTTTCATCCATTCTGTATACATTTTAATGGTATAGATACCACCTACCCAATCTTCTTCTAATGTAAAATCACCATAGGCATAACCTTTTCTCAAGTTGAGTTTTAACTTCTTCACAACAGCCCCTTTAGGAGAAATAAGTTCTGCATACATCATATCGTTTAGAAATGAAGGCTTATTTTCGGCATTTACTACATAGGATTTAAACCAAATGGTTTCGCCTGGAAAGTAAAAAGGGCGATCTGTTTGTGTATACACCTTTTCCAAAATAGTAGAGGTCTCATACATTTTTGTTGAAGAAACAAATAATAGTAGTATTGTGCTAATTGTAAGGATATTACGAATTTTATTTTTTAAATACTTCATGACTATATTTTTATATGTATTTTAAAACCAACACGACTTTGTAAAGGCGAGTTAAAATAATTCAAGGAGTTTCCTGAGTTCGTGTCAAATAAACTTGAGTAAGGGTTAGCCCCATTGAATTTTGAAAAGGTGAATAAATTGTCAGCAAAAAGCGTGATGGCAATCTGATTAAAGAATTTTATTCTAGAATCACGATAGTTGTTTTCAAAGAGTTTATAAGTTAATCTTATCGATTTAATATTTAAATAAGAAGCATCTTCTATTGCGTCTTCTGCGACTCCTCCATAACCATATTGCACCCATCTATTTTCAAAAACAGATTGATTTGGATTAGCAAAGTCTACAGGAGTTGTATTAATAGCACCAGAAGTTGTTACACCATTAAAAACATAATTTTTAATATTTCTTTGATTGGCTGATTCTTGTGAAACACCGTGGTAGTTTAATACATTTTGTGTTCCGTTCCATACATCACCACCTTTTTGGATGTCTAAGTCTATGTTTAAGCTTAAATTTTTATATCTGAATGAGTTCGTTATACCAAGTTTGAAATCTGGTGTAGGATCTCCTAATATTTTAAGATTATTTGAAACTAATGGAAATCCGTTTGAATCAATAACAAGCTCTCCTTGATCATTTCTTTCATAGGCTGTTCCTACTATCATTCCAGCTGGAAGTCCTTCGATGAGACTGTTGGATACACTTGCAAACCCAGCAATTGGTATTATAGAATTGTCACTATTTAAGGCTATCACTTTGGTTTCGTTTCTTGAAAAGACAAATCCAATATTATGTTGGAATGAATCAGATGACCATTCAAAAGAGTCAAAGCTTAGACTAGCTTCAAATCCTTGATTTTCTATATCAGCAATATTTTGTAATTCAAAGATGCTGTTTGTAACAACGGGGAAGACATTATTATAGTTTTTTGAGTTGTGATAATTAATACCGAGACTTAATCTGTTTTGAAAGAATTTTGCTTGAGTTTCTATTTCAAAATTTTTAACCCGTTCAATTTGTAAATTTGAATGAGCAAAAAGATCTTGATTGGTAGTATAACTTAGACTTTGTTCAGGAAGTATGGTTAAGCTGTTATGAGCTAAATTGCTATAGTATAGAGGGATATCATTTACATTTTTTCCGTAACCTATTGAAAACGTCCAATAGTTTAGTCCTTCAGAATATTTTAAACCATAAAAACTACTAGTAATACTCCAAAATAGGTTGAACCCAGGATTGAACCAATGATCTTTTGTTAAAAGCGAAGAGGTATAGGAATTATTGGATAAGGTTAATTTTATAGAATTGTCATAATCTAAAATTACCTTATTAAATAATTTAAGACTGTTTCTGTCTAAGAAGTTGTTATTTGTAGTTGTTTGCCCAGGATTATTAAATCCAAAATCTGAGAAATTAGATAAGGTTTTGAAATTAAAATCAAGAATTTCTCTTTTATAATCGATTATCGATGAGGCATCT
>JABSPN010000327.1 GCA_013214425.1 Flavobacteriaceae bacterium
TTCAAGGTACTTATTACATCCATTAAAAAATCTTTAACGTCATCAAATTCTTGATTTCTAAACTGCGGGCTTGCAATTCCAAATATTTTATCCCCAATAATTATACTCGCAAAAAGTTGGTTATCAACTTGCTCATTCATTCCATCAGGCATTTTATACCACCAAACAATAACATTTTTTTCACTTGATAATGGAGCTTTTTGCATTTGAGCTTCAAGTTTGGTTTTAAATTGGCCTGACATATAATTAACCTCACGTGATACATAGTTTGCTAAAATCTCTAATTCTGTTTTTGTCTTTCCCTCAATGATATAATTAGTCTTATCAACAACTAAATATTGGAGAGCATTGTTGTTTACTGAAATCACATTTTTTCTTTCCGTAGAGGCAACATTACCTATAATCTTTAATGTATAGTTGATGTTTTTATTCTCGATTATCCAAAAAGATTTTGTTGAGTCACATTTCTCTATTTGTTGACCATAAGTGTTAATTACAGACGACATTATTAAGATTCCTAATATTTTTCTCATAGTTTCATTCTTTAATGCACCCTAACGGTCTTGTATAACCGTCAGTTACCGTTTAAAATTACTAATTTTTAATGATGCATCGATGTTTTTAAAGTACAAGTGGATTCGAAGGTATTCGAATCCGCCGTAATTGCGGTTATACATTGTTGGGCACTGGCTTTTTTCTTATTTTTAGTTGATATATTATTCCGTAAATCAATCCAATTACCCCACCAAGATAGCTGAAATTATGCATTGTTCCAGCAGTCAAAAAACTTTGTCGGTCGGTCAAATCCGCTGGAAGATTCCAATTAGCATTTAAGTTTGAAATTATGAACTTACCAACCAAAATTCCCACGATTCCAATTCCGATTGCGATTCCTAAAGTCCTTATGATTGCACCGCATGAACTTTTCCACATAATTTTTGTTGTCGGTTGTAAAAACCCAACAATTCCAATAATGAGTCCGATTAGAAGTCCAAACCACCAAGTTGAAGCAATTCCAATTAGTCCTGCACTATATCGAGGAAAGTCCATTGAGAATTTAACTCCACCGAATTGTAAAAATTTAAATTTGGTAAAGTATTCAGTTGAGATTGAGTAAGAAATTTGATTGTGTAAAAATCCGTAAATCGAAGCAAGAATTATCGATAAAAAAATTACTAAAATTAAAATTCCAATTTTTTTCGCCATTTCTATTTTCAGCTTGTGCCCAACGTTTTGTATAAGATGCGTGCGTAGCAGACGCATGCTGATTGTCCGATAGGACAATCACAAAGTAAATATACACTTACTTTAGATTTAGCACAAAGTTCGCATGCATTTTATACGTTGTTGTACTGTGTTTTTTATTTAGAGATACTATCTAACCAAATGTCTAATGTTTCTCTTGATTCTCCATTTGTGTAAATCAAATGATTCTTGTGAATTATAGCTTTATTCCCAAATTGAGGAATCTTACCATTATAATTGAAAAAAATCGTATCATTCTCTATATTAATTGTCCCTTTATAAAACTTACTATTAGGGAAATTCGTGTATTCAAATTCGAATGTGCTATCCTTAAAAACACGTAAATGATTAAACCCAATAGGAGCTTCTCTTTCAGCCATTAGAATACCATTTTTGACTAAATCTCTTTTACAAGATGATGTCATAAAAATGATTAATATTAAAATTACTGTTTGTTTCATTTAAATGCAGTACAACTATTGTATAAACGCAATTGCGTTTATTTCTCTTTCAAATATAAACAAAAACACATTGCACATGAAAAATATAATCCAGCTCAGGGCTATCATTATGCGTTCATTTGTTCAACAATTCCAATATCTTATTAACAATATTATCTATATGAATGATAATTAGTCGGTTAAAGCATAAGGCGTTTATTTTCTTTATATTAAAAATGTTGGACTTTGTTGAATAAGTTCATCTAAAATCAAAATATATGGTCTTCCGATCTTTCCAGTTGTTTTTAGTCATTTAAATGGTATCTCTAAATTCTTTAGCGAAAACCCATCTTTTATTCGATCCCAAATATCAGATGGTACCATATTTTAGTTGATTAGAAGCTAAACATAGTGAATAAATTTAAAGGTTAATTACTACTTTTCCCATTGATTTATTTGAGTTTGACTTTTTAGTCGATGTTTCTCCTGGGAAATCAGCAATTCTTTGATCAGCGATATAATAAATTAGTGAAGTGTTTTCGTTGTAACGGTTTTTATCCTGCCAAACATAGTTTTTTGTGAAGTCTCTATCATGCTTTTCAACTTTAAGAATAATATCACCTTTAAATTCAGTAGATGTGCCACCTCTTACGCTTTTTCCTGAAGTTCTTTGAAAGATATTGATGAACAATTTACCATCATATTTTTTTCTAAGATCCTTATCAAAACTAAGGCCTTTATTTTCTTCTACTAAATCATTCCAGCTATCAATAAAAATCACATCGTAATCATTGAAATATTTGGAAAACTCTTCAAATCGATCTTCAGAAACTATCGAGATATATTGTTTAGTTTTTGAATTAAAGTACTTGTCTCTTTTTAATCTAACAAGGTTTGAAGTCGCATGTTCTTCTAAGGTGTTTAAAAGCACTTTATATCCAGAATCAGCAAAAGCATTCATGACCTGGTAGATAAAATGAGTTTTACCAGCTCCTTTATCAGAATCAATGTTAATCGCTAAACTATGTCGAGGCTTTATTTCAGGATCCCCTAGAAGTTTTCCAATATCACCACCTATATTATATGATGGATTTACATTATCTTCTAACTCGTCAACTGTTGGCAATGGAAGGCCAAGCCCATTAGATTTACGCTTATCCGCACTCGCGCGAGTCTTAGTAGCCTGGCTCTTTTTTGCCTTTACTTTTGGTTTAGATTTTAGCTTCAGTTTTTTCTTCAGCTTAATTGGAAATTCTTTACGATTATCCTTAGATAAAATATCGTCTATTTTCTTGAAAATTGTATCGTTTATCCCTTTAGCTTCCCTGGATAATTTAAAAAGGGTTGCCCTTCTAACATTTCTTCCGTCAAGATTATTAAAACGTCTGATTAAGGAATTTTGTTTAGTGATACTTACTTTCATTCTTAAATTTTAATTTCGTTTCCTAAAATTGATAACGTTGCAACAACTTTTACACCTTGGTTGTTGAATAATAAATCTATGGTGGCCTGTGGAATTCCATCTAAAGGAACTGAAACAGGGATTTTGTTAAATATGATCTCTTGTTTTGATAGGATTTCAATATCTGTAATATTTAAAGGAGCCAGAGCAATAAAGTTGCCTGAGGCAGAAAAGATCTCAATATGTTTAAGGGTAATAAGCTTTGCAGTTGCAACACTTAAATCAAAGTTTGAATTATTGCTAATCCCGATATCAACATTTAAATCCAACGACGTTGCAACACCAGTAATAATATCTTCTAGCCTGGTTATAATTTCAATTTTTATAACCCTAAGAGACAATTGATTAACGATTTCGGTAATTGTATTGATCTTACTTTTAGCAACAGCAAGACCAACTCCGAATAATACCCCTAAACCGATTAATAGTTTTTTCATTGATTTTTCCTTTTAAAGAATAGAAACTTTTTTTTCTTTTTCTTGGATTCTTCTTTTGTGGTTTCAATACTATTATCTGGCCTTTGATTGTTTTCAGGATCCTGACTGATCGTGATATTCAGACTATCAGACTTTTTGATCTTATCGATATGTAGTTTAATATCGTGAGTAATTTCATTGCTAATTGTGTTGGTCTCTTTTCTGATAGCCTCTTCAATTGTTGGTCTTAAAAGTTCTACAGCTTTAGTAGTTGCAGTAAG
>JABSPN010000328.1 GCA_013214425.1 Flavobacteriaceae bacterium
AGTAGGACATTCTAATAACTCAAATAATCAAAATAGGAATTTTGATGTTAGAGAATTATATTATGAAACAGCTGCGCCTGTTACATCTACTCAATTTACTGCCAATGCACCTACAGCAGCGTTTTTAAATGGAACTTCCACTGAAATTGCAACTTTTTGGCTGTATACTTTACAAAACGGTTCAGGCTATGCATCATGGGTGCAAGCCGGTAATACAAACTTAGCAGTACAACCTGGTTACGGTTTCACTATGAAAGGTAATGGTGGATCTGGTCAAAACTATGACTTTAGAGGAAGACCTAACACTGGAGCTATGTCAATTAATATAGGAGCTGGAGGTAATGAAACATTAACTGGTAACCCATACCCATCTGCTCTAGATGTAAAATTATTCTTAATCGATGCAGGAAACTCTGCTTTAGATGGAAACACATACTACTGGCAACAACAAGCCGTTGGTACCCACTATTTAGAAGAGTACCAAGGAGGTTATTCTACTTATGCTCCTGGATCTCCAGCAAATTTAGCTGATAACGGAACATATACTGTTGCGACTTTTATTGATTATACTGCCGCTGGATTACCAGATTTAGGATCTTATGGTACTAGTACTGTTTACAGTGCTATCTCTACAAGATATGCTCCTATTGGGCAAGGATTTATGGTAAGAGGCGTTGCTAATGGTACCGCTTCTTTTTCAAATAATATGAGAGTGTATCAACCAGAGGGAGCAAATTCTACTTTTAGATTTGCAGCTTCTGACGACGATGATGAAGATATTCATATTCCATTATCGCATAATGGAATTGACTATGAAAATATAATATTAAACCCAACTTCAGTTCCTGAATTAAAAATTCACACTCAAATAAACAATCAATATTTTAGAGAGAATATCATTGCATTCCGTAATGCTTCTACTCCTGAATATGATAAGTTCATGGATGGTCACCACCCATCATTATTATCTGCAGATACTTATTTTGCTACCAATACAGATGGTCATGACAAATTAGTTATCAACTCTATTGAGTTCAATGAAGATGAAAGAGTTCCTTTCGCACTTTATGTAGCTGATGATCAGCAAGGAGCCAACTTCAAGGTTTCTTTAAATAGAATTGACAACTTTGCTGATGATCTTAATGTATACGTTTACGACAAAGAGCAAAACACATACACTGATATACAAAATGGTGAATTCAGTATTAATTTACCAGCTGGTGATCACAAAGATCGTTTTGAGATTGTATTCAAGCAGCATGCTCAAGATCAAATTGATGACGTAATAGTAGATGTAATTGATACATTCGATATTTTCCAAGACAACAACAATGGGGTTTTAACCATTAAAAACCCAGAATTAATAGATATTAACGAAGTAGCTGTATTCGATACAGCAGGTAAGAGAGTATTCTCCAAAACAAGTTTACCTACACAGGAATTCTACTCTTTCCCAAGCAACAACTTAAGCGATGGTATTTACATCGTAAGGCTATTAACTACTGATAACGTAGATATTAGCGAAAAAGTTTCTGTTTACAACAGGAAGTAATTCATACATTTTAAACTTTAAAAAACCCAGTTCATTTCTTTGTACTGGGTTTTTTTTATCGCTCAGGTTAAGGTAATGATGCTAAATCTTCTTCTGAGTTGATATTACTTAAGCATTTTGAAAGTTCAACGTGTATTGGAATTGTTTTTACTTGTAAATCAGAAAGTGCGTCTAATAACTTATACTCCCCTTTCTCAAGACAAGTCTTAAAATTTTCTAAACAAGTCTTAGTGTAAAGCGCTACTAATGGCATCGCTTCATTATCGACTGAAAACTGTACCACATCATATAATTCCTCATATTCTTGAATTAACATCTTGATCAGCTCAGTAGTAATCAATGGTACATCGCAGGACAAAACTATAGCATAGTCTGCATCTGAATGCAACAATCCTGAATACAAACCTCCTAACGGGCCACAATTTCTATACACATCATGTATTCTATTATAATTAAATTTATCATAATCAGGGTTGTCAGCAACGATACTAATATCTTTAACAACTTTTCCTAATGAAAAAGCGATGTGTTCAAGAAAAGTTTTTCCCTGGTAAAGAATAAAACCTTTATCACGCCCCATTCGTTTACTTTTCCCACCAGCAAGAATAATTCCGGTTATTTTATTCGAATTAATCATCCATACAAAACTATTGTTTAAAAATCAAAAATAGGTTTACCGGCTTGTATAATCTTAGTATATTTAGCCTTATAATTGATATATTATGAGTTCATCTGCTTCTGAAAAAGCAAATACACCCGAAAAACTTGAAAATTTAAAAATTAAGAAGGCACCTACAAACAGTGTAGGGTTTGGTGCCATTGGCTCTACATTGTCACACGCAAAAAAGTACATGAATTTAGGCGATGCCTGGAAAATTTCTAAAAAGATTAATCAAAAAGGTGGATTTGACTGTCCTGGCTGTGCCTGGCCAGATCCAGATGATGAACGCTCAAGCCTTGGTGAATACTGTGAAAACGGATTAAAAGCCATGGCTGAAGAAGCTCAGAATAAAACGATAGGAGAAGATTTCTTTAAGCAGTATTCTGTTGATGAGCTCGCCAAGCTATCAGATTTTGAATTGGGAAAGTCAGGTCGTTTGGCTCAACCTCTCTTTCTTGAACAAAACGCAACAAATTATAGATCAATTAGTTGGGAAGAAGCTTTTAAAAAAGTGGGGGCGCATTTAAACGCAGTTCATCCAGATGAAGCAATCTTTTATACCTCAGGAAGAACAACTAATGAAGCAGCCTTTTTATATCAGTTATTTGTAAGAGAATACGGCACTTCTAATCTACCCGATTGTTCTAATATGTGCCACGAAGCCAGCGGTAAAGCATTATCGGAGACTTTAGGAATTGGAAAAGGATCTGTTACTTTAGACGATTTATATAAAGCAGAAGTAGTTTTTGTTATTGGGCAAAATCCAGCGACCAATCATCCCAGAATGCTTACAGCATTAGAAAAATGCAAGGCAAATGGTGGTAAAATAGTTGCAGTAAATCCATTACCAGAAGCTGGTCTGCTGAAATTTACGAATCCACAAAGTCCTTATAAATTATTGACAGGCGGAACTAAAATAGCCGATGTTTTTGCTCAGGTTACTATTAATGGCGATGTAGCCTTAACAAAAGCCTTGCTGTTAAAACTATTAGAGCATGAAGAGCAATCAGGAAATGTATTCGATCATGAATTTATCAATGAGCTTACTTCAGGTTATCAAGAGTTTATCTCAGATTTAAAGACCTATAATTTCAAGGATTGTGTGACTGCATCTGGCGTTTCAGAAGAAACAATCCTACAAATAGTAGATTTATAACTCAATAATGATAAAATCATCATTTGTTGGGCAATGGGACTTACTCAACACAAAAATGCAGTAGATAATATTCGTGAATTAGTTAATTTATTACTACTGAAGGGTAGTATTGGTAAAGAAGGAGCTGGAACTTGTCCAGTAAGAGGTCATTCTAATGTTCAAGGAGATAGAACGGTTGGAATATGGGAAGCCGCTCCACAAGCATTTTTGGATCGTATCGAAGTTAAATACGGATTTAAGCCCACAGCAAAACATGGTTATGCTGTAGTTGATGCAATTAAAGCCATGTATGATAAAAAAGCTAAAGTGTTCTTTGGTTTGGGCGGTAATTTCATTTCTGCAACACCAGATACGAATTATACTGCTGAAGCATTAAGCAATTGTGATTTAAGCGTTCATGTAAGCACAAAACTCAATCGTTCTCATTTAGTAACAGGAAAAGAAGCCCTTATACTACCAT
>JABSPN010000329.1 GCA_013214425.1 Flavobacteriaceae bacterium
CTAGATAACATATCACCTACGTTAATCACCAATTCGTCTGGCTCTGCTACGGCATCGATCCAATCACCATTGTGATTTTGCACCTGTAATCCTTTTCCTTGCGCTCCCATTAATAAGGTAATTAGGTTAATATCACCATGAGCTGCAGCACGTACAGCATTTTTAGGCTCTTCTTGAATAGGAGGGTAGTGTATGGGTCTTAAGATACTGTTTCCGTTGTGTATGTAGTTGTCGAAGTAAGTTTCTTCTAATCCTAAGTATAAAGATAAAGCTCTTAAGACATAAACTCCAGTCTTTTCTAGCATTTGATAAGTCTCTTTACCAACAGCGTTAAATTCAGGAAGTTCAGAAACTTCAACATTATCTGGATATTCTTCTTTTAGCGCGTTGTTATCTTCTACATATTGTCCAAAATGCCAAAATTCTTTTAAGTCTCCTTCTTTTTTACCTTTTGCAGATTCTTTTCCGAAGGAAACATAACCTCTTTGTCCGCCTATACCTTCAATCTCATATTTACGCTTCGTGTCTACTGGAAGAGAGAAGAAATTTCTGATTTCACTATATAATCTTTTAACAAGAGTATCGTCTAAAAAATGACCCTTAAGTGCCACAAAACCAATCTCTTCATACGCTTTTCCGATTTCATTGACGAACTTTTGTTTTCTGGAAGTGCCTTCAGATAGAAAGTCTTTTAAATCTACACTTGGTATGTTTTGCATAATTGTAAATGTTTATCACTGATTATTTTGTCTAGCAAAAGTAAAAAATATAAAGAAAACTTTTGTGTAGTAAGGATTTTTTATTCACTTTTGAAACCCACAAACGCAGCAAAATGAGTACTGAAATTACTGATAAATCAACTTTAGTGTTTAATAAGAAACAACTGAGTAATAAGAAATTACTGAAACTTTACCGTGATATGCTTCTTCCTAGAATGATAGAAGAGAAGATGCTAATCTTGCTCAGACAAGGTAAAATATCAAAATGGTTTAGTGGAATCGGACAAGAAGCGATTTCTGTCGGACTTACGTCTGTTCTAGATAAGGATGAGTATATCTTACCAATGCACAGGAACTTAGGTGTGTTCACAACACGTGAAATCCCTTTAAATCGTCTGTTTGGACAATGGCAAGGAAAAGCCAGTGGTTTTACTAATGGTCGTGATCGAAGTTTTCACTTTGGAACTCAGGAATATAAAATTGTAGGAATGATTTCTCACCTCGGTCCGCAGTTTGGTGTAGCAGATGGAATTGCTTTAGGAAATTTACTAAAGAAAAACAATCAAGTTTGTGCTGTGTTTACAGGAGAAGGAGGAACTAGTGAAGGTGACATTCATGAGGCATTAAATGTAGCCTCTGTATGGGATTTGCCAGTACTATTCTGTATTGAGAATAACGGATACGGTTTGTCTACTCCGACCAACGAGCAATATAATTGTGAGCATTTAGCTGATAGAGGTAAGGGTTACGGTATGGAATCACATATTATAGACGGAAACAATATTCTTGAAATCTACACAAAGATTGATGCTTTAGTGAAAAGTATGCGAAAGCGCCCGAGACCTGTATTGTTAGAGTTCAAGACGTTTAGAATGCGTGGACATGAAGAGGCTAGTGGTACTAAGTATGTGCCTCAGGACTTGATGGATGCCTGGGCATTAAAAGATCCAATAGAAAATTATAAAAATTACCTTGTTCAAGAAGGAATCCTGAATGAAGAGATTGAAGCTGACTATAGAGCCGAAATCAAGAAGGAAATCAACGATAATTTAAAGTTAGCTTTTGAAGAGGAAATGATCACTCCCGATTTAAGTAAAGAATTAGGTGATGTTTACCAAGACTATATTTATCAGGAATTTAATGAATCTTTAGAGACGAAAAATATCAGAATGGTTGATGCTATTTCTGAGGGGCTTAAGCAGTCGATGGAGCAACATGATGACTTGGTGATTATGGGGCAAGATGTAGCGGAATATGGAGGTGTTTTTAAGATTACCGAAGGTTTTGTAGAAGCTTTTGGCAAAGAACGTGTTCGTAATACGCCAATCTGTGAATCGGCTATTGTTTCGGCTACGATGGGCTTATCTATTAATGGAATCAAATCTGTTATGGAAATGCAGTTTGCCGATTTTGTTTCTTCAGGATTTAATCCGATTGTAAATTATTTAGCGAAAGTACATTACAGGTGGAATCAAAATGCAGATGTAGTCTTACGAATGCCTTGCGGAGCTAGTGTAGGAGCGGGTCCATTCCATTCTCAAACCAATGAAGCTTGGTTTACCACAACACCAGGGTTAAAAGTCGTTTATCCAGCATTTCCAGTAGATGCCAAAGGCTTATTAGCAACTTCGATTAACGATCCAAATCCGGTAATGTTCTTTGAACATAAGGCTTTATACAGAAGTATTTATCAGGATGTACCAACGAATTATTATACAATTCCTTTAGGAAAAGCTGCCAAATTAAAAGAAGGAAACGATGTGTCGATTATCACCTATGGTGCTGGTGTACATTGGGCTTTGGAAGTATTAGAAAATAATCCAGATATTTCAGCAGATCTAATCGATTTAAGAACACTTGTTCCTTTAGATAAAGAGGCTGTGTTCAATTCCGTAAAGAAAACGGGGAAAGCCATTGTGCTTCAGGAAGACTCTGCATTTGGCGGTTACGGAAGTGATTTATCGGCATTAATTATGGAAAACTGTTTTGAGCAATTAGACGGACCCGTAAAACGAGTATCGAGTTTAGAAACACCAATTCCTTTTGTTCCACAACTAGAAACGCAATATTTAGCTAAAAACAGACTAGAAGAGGAGTTGAAATACTTGGTGGCGTATTAAATATTATCAGGTCATGAGTGTCGAGTAAAGGCGATTATTTTCAGTCACTCTTAAAGCTCCTACTATGTCATAGAGGTAAAGCTAAGAAGACTGAAAATGACGAGGCTCATTTGATTTACAATTTAAGTAGTAAGAAGTAATCTTTCGCCAATTGGTTTTGGATTATTAATTCATTCTTTAATTAGTTCATTCTCTAACTCATTGAACATCTTCCAGTGTTCAGGGAAATCGACTTCTAAATCAGTTTTTTTATTAGTAAAAGGATGCATGAATTTTAAGCATTTAGCGTGTAAGAATAGTTTGTTACATCCCAATTTTTCTTCAAACATTCTATTGTGAAAACGATCACCATACTTAGGATCCCCAACAATAGGATGACTAATCTTATTCATATGAATACGTAGCTGATGTAATCGTCCGGTTTTAGGACTTAGTTTAACCAATGTATAACGTGAATTATCGTAAGGATATACTGGAATATTAAGCGTAAACTGTTCTAAAGGACAGCAAACAGTTAAAGCCTGTTTGTACTTATTCGCATCTCTTCCTTTTACTGGACTATCAATGATTTTTTCTTCGGAAATATGTCCACGAACCAAGGCATAATATGTCTTTTCGATAGTATTGGATTCGAATAAAGTCATGAAAGGAGTGATGTATTCTTTTGATTTTGCTAGTAAGATAATGCCAGAAGTTTTTCTATCTAAACGATGAATAGGATAGAGGTCTTGTTTCAATTCTAATTTTAAATCATCAAGCAATGTTTTCTCATCATCCATATTTCTGGCCATATAGGAACGGTGAATTAACTGATTATTAGGCTTATTAGCCGCAATCATATAGTTATCCTGAAAAACAATCATTTACGGGAAGCAAGCGAAGAACAAATGATCACAAACGAGCCAACTCATTAAAGAAACTCTCGGTTGTCAATAATATGGAGGATGTCAGCAACTCGGCTCAGCAGGGGACCATCAC
>JABSPN010000033.1 GCA_013214425.1 Flavobacteriaceae bacterium
ACCTTGTGCATAAGTTGTTTGGGTTTTGTACAAATTCCTTTTCGGAGTGAATTGAAGTGCAATACTATTGCTGATCTCAGATTCAATATAGTAATCTGTTTTATGATAACTTAACTTAATTTCGGAAGAATCAATTTCAATGTTTTTGATTTTGTAATAATAGTTTCCTTTACCAATATAGGTGTGAGTAGATTCATCTGGGGCTAAAACGGCTTTAATAGAATCAAATTTAGAAATGACAGCTTTAGAATAGGCATCATTTTTTATAGGTTTAACTTCCTTTTGTTTCACTCTTGAAATCGTTTCAAAAGAACTCATCATTTTTGAAGTTACAAGAATTTCTTGGGTGGTATATCCTACAAAACTTACTTGTAAAATATCACCAACAGAGCATTGAATACAATAATTTCCGTCGAAATCTGAAGTCGTCCCAATTGTCGACCCTTTTATAAAAATTACTGCTGTAGGTAATGGAAGTCCGTCATTGTCAGCTAGATTACCACAAACAGTTCCGTCTTGAGCATACATACTGGTACTCAAGAGTATAAAGAAAGTGATTAAAGCGTTCTTTGAGAGGCTTAACATGATTTATTATTTTTAGTTTACTCAAAAGTATTTAACTGTTCTTGTCTAGACAATGAGAAATGTGTGATGAGAATAGAAGAACGAGTAAAGGAGTTATTTGAGTGAGTAAGGAGGATTTATATATCTTTAAACTGAAAATATAACATCATGCAATCAAAAGCTACAACACCTGAACAATTTTTATCTGAATTACCTGATCAAAGAAAAGAATGTATCACAAAACTCCGACACGTTATTTTAGACAACATTCCAGAGGGATTTGAAGAAGTAATGAGTTATGGCATGTTAGGATATGTGGTACCGCATTCTATTTTTCCTGATGGCTATCATTGCGATCCAAAACTACCGCTACCGTTTATTAATTTGGCTTCTCAAAAAGCGCATATTGGCCTGTATCATATGGGTATTTATACCAGTCCTGAATTATTAAAATGGTTTACGGAGGAATATCCGAAGCACTCTAAAGTAAAGTTGAATATGGGAAAAAGTTGTATTCGGTTTAAAAAACCAGAGCATATTCCGTATGAATTAGTAGGAGAATTAATTTCTAAAATGACTCCTGAAGACTGGATTAATTTGTATCAGAATAGTTTAATGGAAGATAGGAGTAAGAAGAAATAATTTACAGAAGAAAGTTTATACTAAGAAGTCATTTTGAGCGAAAGCGAAAAATCTAATAAAAGATTCTTCACTTCGTTCAGAATGACTTTTAATATTATTTCTGAAGACTCAAATTGACACACCCTAGCCCCTCTGATAGAGGGGAATTGTTTCTAGATGTGTTTTTATTCTAACAGAAATTATTTTCCTGAAGACAGCTCTTCAATTCCCATGTTGTACAAGGTAAACCCGAAGATGTCTGCATATTGTTCTATTGTTTTAGAAACGGGAGTTCCTGCTCCGTGACCCGCATCTGTTTCAATACGAATTAATGTGGGGTTGCTACCCGTTTGCTTGTCTTGTAACTCAGCCGCAAACTTAAATGAATGTGCGGGCACTACACGATCGTCATGATCACCAGTAGTGACCAAAGTAGCTGGATATTGAGTTTCTTGTTTCACATTATGAACAGGAGAATAGCCTTTTAAATAGTCAAACATTTCTTTACTTTGCTCAGAAGTTCCGTAGTCATAAGCCCATCCTGCTCCAGCGGTAAAGGTATGGTAACGCAACATATCTAATACGCCAACAGCAGGTAATGCTACTTTCATTAAGTCTGGCCTTTGTGTCATTGTAGCTCCTACCAGTAATCCACCATTAGACCCTCCTCTAATGGCCAAGTAATCACTGGAAGTATATTGGTTATCAATTAGGTATTCAGCGGCAGCGATAAAGTCATCAAAAACATTTTGTTTTTTCATTTGTGTGCCCGCATCATGCCATTTTTTACCATATTCTCCACCACCTCTAAGATTAGGAACCGCATAGATTCCTCCGTTTTCCATCCATACCGTATTGGCTATAGAGAAGGAAGGTGTTAAACTGATGTTGAATCCGCCATATCCATACAAAATGGTAGGGTTTTGACCATTTAGTTCTAAACCTTTTTTATGTGTGATAATCATCGGAACTTTTGTTCCATCTTTTGAAGTATAAAATACTTGCTTTGATTCGTACTGACTTGGATCGAAATCGATTTCAGGAGCGCGATATAATTCAGAAGTACCTCCTTTTGGATCGAATTTATAAATACTGGAAGGTGTTACGTAATTCGTAAATGAATAGTAAATTACATCGGCTTCTTTCTTTCCGCCGAAACCGCCGACACTTCCCACTCCTGGGAGCTCCACTTCACGGACAAGTTTTCCGTCATAGTCATATTGTTTTACAACAGAGACTGCATCTTTCATATACTCTGCAAAGAAATAACCAGAACCTGTTCCTGGACTTAATACATTTTCTGTTTCAGGAATAAAATCTTGCCAGTTGTCAGTTGTTGGATTCTTCGCATCAACAGTAATGATTCGTTGATTTGGAGCGTTCAGGTTGGTCACGATATACAATTTGTCGCCACTGTTTTCGATAACATATGAGTCAGAATCAAAACCAGAAACAACTTGCACTAATGGGGCATTTTCTTGGGATAAATCTTGAATAAACATGTCGTTTCCTGAAGTAGAAACTGAACCTGTTATGATTAGATACTTATCGTCTTCAGTAACACTACCTCCAACATAACGTCTTTTTTCTTCTTCTGTACCGCCAAAAATAAGTTGATCATCACTTTGTTTCGTTCCTAACTTGTGGAAGTATAGTTTATGTTGATCTGTTTTAGCCGATAATTCACTGCCCTCAGGTTTATCATAACTTGAATAGTAGAAACCATCATTACCTTTCCAAGAGATACCTGAGAATTTAACATCAACTAAGGTATCTTCCATGATTTCTTTCGTTTCGGTATCCATAACGATTACTTTTCTCCAATCACTCCCTCCTTCTGAAATAGAATAAGCAGCGACTTTACCGTTTTTGGAAAAACTAAGCCCTCCTAAAGAAGTTGTTCCTTCATTTGAGAAGGTATTGGGATCTAAAAAGACTTCATCTTCTGCACCTTCTTTTTTACGGTAGATGACGTATTGATTTTGAAGCCCGTCATTTTTATAATAGTATTCGTGATCACCTTCTTTAAATGGAGCTCCAATTTTTTCGTAATTCCATAATTTAGACAATCGATCTTTAAGAGCCGATCGATATGGTATCTGATCAAGATATCCGAAAGTCACTTTGTTTTGTGCTTTAACCCATTCAGCTGTTTCATCACTCATATCATCTTCAAGCCATCTGTATGGATCTGCCACTTCTTGTTCAAAGTAGGTGTCTACAACTGTTCCTTTTTTTGTTTCAGGATAGTCAATTTTCATGTGTTCTTTTTCTTTGGGTTCTTCTTTACATGAGCAAACTACTGCTAATGCAAGAATTGGTAGTAATATTTGTTTCATCGGAATGAGTTTTTTAAGGCTGTTGAATTTACAAAAAATCTCTAAAACAAAATGAAACAGCTATGTTAATAAATTGCTTGGGACCAATAAAAAATGCCCTTAAAGGAGTAAGGGCACAACTTAGGTTGTTTTTAGCGATGTTTTTTTACTGAAAGAGTCCACTAAAACTACTCTTATATTTATAAATTAAGATCAAATGTAATATGGTAACTATTAAGGCGGGCATCATACTTTTCGATAAATCTAAAAACAGATGAAAGCATAAAATATTTACAGTTATTGGTGCTAAAAAAACGATGACAAAAGGAACCCATTTTCCCAGTATCAAAAGTAATCCCCCAATAACTTGACATAAGGCAACTAGTTTGATCATGTAACCGGTTGCTATTAAGGCTTCAAAAAAGGCAACTGCTTCGGCAGGTGAACCTTCGGGTTCTGGTAAGAAGTTGAACAATTTATTCAAACCAAATACCAACATTGTTAGTCCGAGTAAAATTCTCGAAACTAATGCTAATTTCGAATTCATAATCTAAATTTTGTTATACAATTAATCAGCGAGGTAATTAAATATAACAAAAAATGACAAGAATTAGATGTTAGCGTATTGTATATCAGTTGAAAAGAGCTTTTTATCGATTAAATACTCGGCTATTTGGATGGTATTTGTTGCGGCTCCTTTTCTAAGGTTATCAGAAACAATCCACATATTCAAACTGTTTCTTTGAGACAAATCTCTTCTGATTCTCCCAACAAACACATCATCTTTTCCTTCAGCATAAATAGGCATTGGATAAACATTGGTTTCTGGATTGTCTTGTACTACCACTCCTTGAGTTTGACTTAAAATACTTCTCACTTCGTCTAAATCGAAGTCATTTTCAAATTCAATATTCACACTTTCGCTATGTCCTCCTGATGTTGGAATACGAACAGCTGTAGCTGTTACAGCGATAGTTCTATCATTAAGAATCTTTTGAGTTTCTCTAACTAATTTTAGTTCTTCTTTGGTATAACCAGCAGATTCAAAGACATCACAATGTGGTAATGCATTTCTGTGTATTGGATGTGGATAAGCCATTTCACCCGTCACACCATTCATTTCATCTTCTAATTGCTGAACAGCTTTTACTCCAGTTCCACTAATTGACTGATAGGTTGAGATGACTAATCTTTTGATTTTATACTTTCTGTGAAGAGGTGCTAAGGCCACTACCATTTGAATAGTAGAACAATTCGGATTAGCAATAATTTTATCTTCTGAACTAAGCTGATTGGCATTAATCTCTGGAACTACTAATTTAATGTTTGGTTCCATTCTCCAAGCTGATGAGTTGTCAATAACGGTAGTACCTACTTCTGCAAATTTAGGAGCCCAGGCTAATGAAGTGCTACCGCCAGCAGAGAATAAAGCAATGTCGGGTTTAGCATTTACTGCATCCTGAAGTCCCATAATTGTATACTCATTCCCTTTATAGGACATTTTCTTACCTACAGATCTTTCTGAAGCGACCAATAATAATTCCGAAATCGGGAAGTTTCTTTCTTCAAGAACTTGCAACATAACGTTTCCAACCATTCCTGTTGCACCAACAACTGCTACTCTCATAAGTATTTAATAATCTTTTGGCAAAAGTAAGTATAAACTCGTCATGAACCATCAAAAATAATCAATTTAATAAAGTTATCACAATTGGTTACAAAAGACCTCTTTTCGTTTTATTAAAACCGTAAAAAGTTAAATTGTTACAAAAATAAAAGATCACTCTATTTTGAGTGATCTTTTTGTATTAAGTATAGGTTAGAAATTATTTCTTTAACAAATCTCTAATTTCTGCAAGTAATTCTTCTTGAGATGGCCCTGCGGGAGCTTCTGGAGCTGGTTCTTCTTTCTTTTTCATCTTGTTTACTCCTTTTACTACCATAAACATGACAAAAGCAACAATGATAAAGTCAAGAACATTTGTTAAGAATATTCCGTGTTCTAAAAACACTTCTCCTTCAATAACCCCTTCAGCGTTTGCAACTCCTTCTTTCAATTTGATTCTCATGTGTTTTAAATCAGTGTCGAATAATAATCCGATTAAAGGAGAAACGATTCCTCCAGTAAAAGAAGCCACTACTTTATTGAAAGCAGCACCCATTACGAAACCAACGGCGATATCCACCAGATTCCCTTTCATTGCAAAGTCTTTAAACTCTTTTAAAAAGCCCATAAATTTTAGTTTTTTCAGTTAGAATTATAATTTACTGTATGCTAATTTAACCAAAAAAGTAGAGAATGTTAAATAAAGAGGTGTATTACTCAATAAAAAGACGAGTGACCCTTTGAGAAATGGCAGTTATGATTTCGTAAGAAATGGTACGAGCAGAATTTGCAAGTTGAGAAGCGGTATGTTCTTGATCAAAAATAACAACTTCATCGCCTTCTTTGCAATCAATACTCGTGATGTTGATCATGATCATGTCCATACAGACATTTCCAATAATGGGCGCTTTTTGTCCGTTTACCCAAACACAACCTACTTCATTTCCAAACTGCCTTGAAATACCATCGGCGTGTCCGATAGGTATAGTAGCTGTGGTAATGAAATCGGTGGTTTTGTAGGCTCTATTGTAACCCACGCTTTCTCCTTTTTCGACATGGTGAATCTGAGAGATAATAGATTTTAAACTAGCAATAGGCTTTAGGTGTTTGTTGTAAGCTGGGTCGTTTCCAAAGCCATACAAGCCAATACCAGTTCTAACCATATCAAAATGAGCTTCCGGATAATTTAGAATTCCAGAAGTATTACATAGATGTAAAAAGATTTCAGCTGCATACTGTTGCTTAAAGTCTTTTACGATGGTATTGAAAGTCTCAATTTGGGTTTTGGTAAAGTTTTCTTCTGAATGATCTTCCGAAGCAGCCAAATGTGAAAAAACAGAAACAGCTTTTACTGCTGTTGTTACATTGAGTTTTTCAGTTACATTACTCACATCTGAATCAAAAAAGCCTAAGCGATTTAAACCTGTGTTGAATTTAATATGAACCGGGTAGTTCTTTTGATTTAATGCTGAAGCCACTTTAATAAAAGCATTTAATATTCGAGCATTATACAAGCTGGGTTCTAAGCAATTATCGATGAGCTCTTTTAAATTCGAAACTTGAGGATGTAATACGAGAATGGGTTGCGTCACGCCAGCTTTTCTTAAAGCAATTCCTTCTTTAGTATAGGCAACAGCAAAGTAATCGGTTCCTAATTCCTGAAGTTTTTAAGCCACTTTTTCGGCATCACTTCCGTAGGCAAAAGCCTTTACCACAGATAACATTTTTGTGTTACCTGATAAGTTAGATTTCAGGTAATTAAAATTGTGTTCTAAATGATTTAGATTGATTTCTAAAACAGTTTCTGTAACGTAAGACATTTATTCTTCTTCTTGATTGGGATTGATTTCTTCTGAATCAACCTCATACTCTTTAATTTCTTCTTTAAGATTTGCTTTGTAATAAGCGGCTCTGCTCAAAGGTTCATACTCTTGAGTTTCGCCTAAGAATACAAGATCTTCGTTTTTGGATTTTCTATAACTGTACTGAGCCAGATTTCCAGTTCTGGTACAAACAGCATGTACTTTCGTTACATATTCTGCAGTGGCCATAAGATTCGGCATAGGACCAAACGGATTCCCTTTAAAATCCATATCCAATCCGGCTACGATTACCCGGATACCTCTATTGGCCAAATCATTACACACTTGTACGATTTCGTCATCAAAAAACTGTGCTTCATCTATACCAATTACATCACAACCATCTGCTAAAATTGGAATATTAGCTGCTGCAGGAACAGGTGTAGATCTGATTTCATTGGAATCATGAGAAACCACCATTTCATCATCATATCTCACATCAACTGCAGGTTTGAATATCTCGACTTTTTGCTTAGCAAATTGAGCGCGTTTCAGTCTGCGTATGAGTTCTTCTGTTTTTCCTGAGAACATCGATCCGCAAATAACTTCAATCCACCCGAATTGCTCTTTATGATTTACTGTATTTTCGAGAAACATTTTGTATTTTTCAATGCTGAAAACAAAAATATTAAAATTAGGTTGTAAAGTCCTATTCAATTCAAAAAGATATAAACTATTTATAGATGCAGGAAAAAATCGTTTCAGAATTAAAAAAACTAGCTCAGATTATTGCTAACATGGATGCCAATACCGATATCCAGGAGTTACAACAAAAGGCTAAAAGCTTGTACGAGAAGTTAACAGTGCTTCAGTATATTGCTAACAGTTTGGAGGAAATTTCTGTGGAACATTCAGATTTTGAAAAGCTAGTAGAAGAAGTGAAACCTGAGGAAACCTTAGAGGATATTTTAGCAGATGTTGCTGAGCCTGTTTTTGAAGTGAAAGAACCTGAGACAATTCCTGATCTGACTTCTGAACCTGTTTCAGAACACAATAACATTCCAGATCTGGAGGAAGAAGTTTTAGCAACTCCTGAACCTGAAATTGAAGAAGAGCCAACAGCGCAGCATGTGGAATCTTTTGAGGAAGTATTCAAGGCAGTATTACCAGAACCTGAATTTGTAAAAAATGACCCAGAAGAAGTCACACCAGAAATTCCTGAAACACCAAAAGCTGAAGCCCCAAAAGTAGCTGAAACGCGAAAAGTGCCTAAGGAAAAGGAAGTTGAGAAAAAAGCCAAATCCTTAAATGATCGTTTGAATACCACAATTGCTATCGGACTAAATGATAAAATAGGTTTTATTAATCATCTATTTGGAGGAAGCTCTGAAGATTTTAATCGTGTGATTTCTCAATTAAATACCTTGAGTTCTGAAGATGAGGCTAAAAGTTTTATCACTACCATGGTCAAGCCCGATTATGGAAATTGGCAAGGGAAGGAAGAATATGAAGAACGATTGATGGCGCTTATAGAGAAAAAATTTAGTTAAACCCCCAACAAATATGAATGGTAAAATTTTACTGTACTGGCTTTCAACTTTAGGCTTGTGTTGTCTGATGCTCTTTTCTGCGCAGATGTATCTCTTTAATTTTGATGTGGCTGCTGGTTTTTTTGAACGATTTGGCTTCCCGGTTGAAATTATTATTCCTTTAGCGATAGCCAAACTATTAGCCATATTTGCAATTCTTTGGAATAAAGTAAAATGGTTAAAAGAATGGGCCTATGCAGGTTTGTTTTTTGATCTAGTACTAGCGACCTATGCACATGCAACGGCAAAAGAATTTGCAGTTTTTGCAGTCCCTGGATTGGTACTGTTGATTATTTCTTATGCTTTAGGCAAAAAAGTAAGACCTTAATGAAATATGCAATCTATGTTTTTATATTGTTCTCATTGCTTTGTTGTAGAACGAAGAAGATTGAGCAAGAAAAACCTAGATTAACATCTTTTACTTTTTCGGAATGTGAAGGAGAAACTCACCTTGAACGAATTCAGAATAGAATTTCTAAACATAAAATAATTGACAATACGAGTTATTTTAGATTGCATAGAGTTAATAATTGTTGTGGTGCCTTTGATCCTGCTATAAAAGCAAACGGCGATACTATTTGGTTGTCTTTTGAACAAGGAGAAAAGGGTAAAGAATATACTATTGAGAAAACAATTAAAGTCAATGACTCTATTTCTGAAACAATTACGAAAAAAGTTTCAGAAACTATTATTTGTGAATGTGATTGTCTATTCCAATTTGATTTTTCTCTAGAAAATTTTACTTCTAAGGATTATGAACTTTACGTGAATGGAAAAAGTTATAAGTACTCTCCACATAAATATAACCTTAAGGAAATACAATACGATTTACTTAATGGAGACACTATAAACTTAACAGATAAATATGGCTTTAGACAAGGTTATCATGCTTACAGGAATGATAAGAATCAAATTCGTACAGAAGGATTTTTTAAGGATGATATTTTTACAGGTGTAATGGTCAGGAAATTTGATTCTTTAGGAAAAATAATGGATGAGCGTTACTTCAAAAATGGGGATGCCTACTCTTGGAAGGTTTATGAAAGAGGTAAATTAAAAAAAGAGTGTTTGCTCGTAGATTATTTTGATGTTTCCGATATTTGTAACGAATATGATGAAGATGGAAAGCTAATTTCAAAACAGATCAATGAGTAAACTATACCTGGTTCCAACACCTATTGGAAATTTAGAAGACATGACTTTTAGAGCCATAACCGTGCTCAAGGAGGTTGATATGATTTTAGCTGAAGACACCCGAACTTCAGGAAAACTACTCAAACATTTTGAGATCAATACTCCCATGCAAAGTCATCACATGCACAATGAACATAAAACCGTGGAAGGCATTGTCAATAAATTGAAAAGCGGACAAACATTTGCACTAATTTCTGATGCGGGGACACCAGCTATTTCTGATCCTGGCTTTTTGTTGACACGAGCTTGTGTGGAAAATGAAATAGCAGTAGAATGTCTACCAGGAGCAACTGCTTTTGTGCCGGCTTTAGTGAATTCTGGATTACCAAATGATAAGTTTGTTTTTGAAGGATTCTTGCCTGTAAAGAAAGGTCGTCAAACCCGACTCTTACTATTGGCAGAGGAGACCAGAACCATGATTTTTTATGAGTCTCCGCATAAATTAATCAAAACACTAACTCAGTTTCGTGAGTATTTTGGTGAAGATAGGAAAGTGTCGGTTTCCAGAGAGTTGAGCAAACTTTATGAAGAAACTACAAGAGGAACGGCAGCAGAAGTATTATCCTACTATCAGAATACACCACCAAAAGGAGAAATAGTGGTGATTGTTGAAGGTAAGAAGTGAAAAAACTACTTGAAGAAATAAAAAACTGCCGCGTTTGTGAAGATTTTTTGGACTTAGGTCCGAATCCTGTTGTTTCTGGGCATAAAAATTCTAAGATTGTGATTATTGGTCAGGCGCCAGGAACACGTGCTCATGATACAGCTATTCCATGGAATGACAAGAGTGGAAAGCAATTGCGTAAGTGGTTGGATGTTGCTGACGAAGATTTTTATAGCCTAGAAATCGTTTTTTAGCTAACTAATACTCCCTGGGTTGAAACTGAAGTATTACCGCAATTAAAGAAGCAGGTTAAAAAGGTGCTAAGTTAGATTTTTTCTTAACACAAAAACGGAACAAAAATTCAAGACTTACGATAAAAAGTTAAAAATATTTGGGCAACCCCAGTGATGGATAAAAATAATTCGCGATTCTCAGACAAATTTTCATCTAAAATCCAATGCTGCTAGCTTGATTTTTAAACTTTTTACAGATGGGTCAAAACCGATTAGTGTATAACCTCTAATTTATTTTCAATTAAAAAGGTTGTTATTTTTTCGAAACTATCGCAACTGTTAATAAAATTATAAAATAACATGTTTTCTTCTTCTATTGAATAGGGTTTTTTAGAGGATAAAAGGGACTTTATATACACCAAGTTTTCGCCACCTTTTTTTACCCAAAGAGAAACTAATTCTCCGTTTTCTAAAAAACTTTTGTTGTGATATAAGTGCTTACTATCCCAGGCAACTACATGTCCCAATTCTTTTTGCGGAATAACAATATCTAGTAGTTTATAATTTTCAGCTTCGTTTTTGATAATAAAAACGGATTTATCATGAATAGCTATTATGGGATAGTTAGGTTGGGGTAACTCTTTATATAGATATCTAGTTTTGAATGTGTAATTTTCTTTGGATTCATTTACTGAAAAACCTGTATACTCTTGATAATTCAAATATCTTGGGAATTCTTCTTCGTTTGTGATGACTAATTCATTAATTGAATTGAGGTTAAGTAATAGTTCTTCTTTTGTAGCCTCTTCCTGTTTGAGAAAATTGAAAACTTCTAATAAATACTCCCACTTTTGCTCATCGTATGTGATGTTTAGTGAAGCAATTTCTAGACCTTTAATAAGCAACTCGAACTCTTTAGGCCCAAAATACAAGTTACATAATTCAAACATTAGCCCTTTTTTGTCTGATAGTAAAGCTCCAACACCCATCCATCTGGTTCTTATTTCATGAGGCATTGATAATTGATCTTCATAACACCACCTTAAGATATAACAATTAGCATCTTCTTCGATTAGTTTAGGATCAACGGCAAATGTTCTGTCATATTCTGAATAAATATGATTCAGAAATGAATTGGCTCGTTGTATTATGATTTGAATGTCAGTATTCATAAACCAAAAATAATAAAAGCCCACATAAAACGGGCTTTACTATTGTATTAGATTCTGAAACACCGTGCCTGAGGCAAACAGGGCTTCATAATGACGGTTTTTTCTAAAGTCTACTGTCTGTTGACTACAACCTAGATATGTTTTCCTTTTTCCCAACCGTGTTTTCCAAGGTATTGCTCTCCAGATTCTACAGCACCATCTTCGATAGAAGTTCCCATACTATCGTTCCAACGGTTTAAGTATCCGAAGAGAGAAATAACACCTAGCATTTCTACGATCTCTCCTTCATTCCAGTACTTGTATAATTCTTCTTTAATTTTTTCATCTACCATATTTGGAACAAGTGTCGCGGCTAAAGAAAAATCTAAGGCTGCACGTTCAGCATCAGAAAAGGCAGGGTGGGTTTTATATTCCCAAATATTGTCTAATTGTTCTTGTTCTGCACCGTAGCGTTCTGCGGCACGAATAGCGTGAGCCTGACAGTATCTACATCCTGTCGCATTACTCGACACCCAGGCAATCATTCTTTTTAAAGTAGAAGTTACTCTACCTTCATTGGCCATTACTGCTTTGTTGAGGTTGATAAATGCTTTAGAAATGGCGGGTCTGCGTTGCATGGTTAATATAGAGTTCGGACAAAACCCAAGGGTCTCGTTAAAGAATTCAGCCAATTCTTTTGTTTCTGTATCATGATCTGGTGATAATGGGCTAACTAAAGGCATAATAGTTATTTTAAGTTTTAAATGTTTACGAATGTAGAATTTATTGTGCTGAACTCAAAATAACTGAATTAAGTTTTTATCTTTATTCTAGCCAAAAATAATAGCTTATTTATATGTCAAATATTGTAAAAACAGTGTGGAAAGGTGACATGACTTTTGAGTCAACAAACCCAGGAGGAATGATAGTCATGGATGCTTCAAAAGATATTGGAGGAAATGATAACGGATTAAGACCTAAAGCGATGATGTTAGCTTCTTTAGCAGGTTGTTCAGGAATAGATATTGCGATGCTGGTGAAAAAAATGCGTGTAAAATTAGATACTTTCGACATCGATATAACCGGAGAATTAACAGAAGAACATCCAAGATATTATGACAAAGTAGTTGTGGATTATAATTTCTACGGAAATGAGTTAGATCAGACTAAAATTAAGCGAATCGTTGACCTTTCTGTTGAAAAATATTGTGGTGTGATGGAGATGTTCAGACGTTTTGCTAAGGTAACGGTGAATATTCATTATCATGAAAAAGAGTAAACTATCAGCTGATAACTTATGGTTTAAAAAATATTTTGTTTCAAGTTTTTATACCATTATCGGAATACTAGCAATAACCACTAAGCCTTTTGATTCACTCATAGTGATTATAATAGGAATAGTACTTTTGGTTATGGCGATTTTTTATTTTTTACTGAAAGACCTATACTATAATCAAGAATTTGTGTTTTTTGGAAGTAATAAATATGAGTATTCTAATGTGACCAAGATTAATACTTTTGAATTTTCAAATACTGAAATCATATATTTCATAACCAGTGATGGAAAAAGACACTATACCATTTCTAAATCACTGGGTTGGTGGTCTATTTTAGGATTATTATTTAAACGGAAAAGCAGTAAAATTCAAGAGATGGAGGATTTTTTTCTGTTATTAAAGGAAAAAGGAAGTATTACACCTAATCGTCGCTAAATGTTAAATTTAATGGCCATTAAATCGGTTTTTCCTGATTTATTAGCGAAAGATTATGAATTCTTAAGAAAATAGCCTTTACTTGTCATAAACATGGTAATGGCCCGTATCATTGTGCTGCTGAATGGGAGGAGTTAGTTTTTTAAATTTAGCCTTGCCTTAAGGCATAACAGAAGCTGATACAACACTTAGACTGGGTTTTACTGTCAAGAATTTGGATAGGATATTAGTTGAATTAAACCCAGAACATTAGACGATTATGACAGTAGCTAATTAAACAGCTTTTGGTTATCAAGCAGTAGTTCAGGACAGAGAAGGTAGAAAGATAGAGTTAAAAGAGAATTAAAATGCGTTGGACGCTTAAAGTACAACCCGAATCACATACAGTAAAGCATCTCCAAGAAGTTTTGGGGATTGATCAGGTTATTGCGAGCTTGTTGGCGCAACGTGACATTACAACTTTTGATCAAGCAAAAGCGTTTTTCAGACCTTCGCTAGACAATTTACACGATCCATTTTTAATGAAAGATATGGAGTGTGCAGTAGCGAGAATTCTAAAAGCCATAGATGAAAGTGAAAATATTTTAGTTTATGGTGATTATGATGTAGATGGAACAACTGCTGTCTCACTGATGAGTTCCTACCTTAAGACTAAGTCAGCCAATATTGCTACCAATATTCCTGATCGTTACGACGAAGGTTATGGCGTTTCATATCAAGGAATTGACTTTGCTTCCGATAATGATTTTAGCTTGATTATCGCTTTAGACTGTGGTATCAAAGCCATTGAAAAAGTGGCCTACGCATCAGAAAAAAACATCGATTTTATTATTTGTGATCATCATAAACCGGGTGAGAAAATACCAGAAGCTTATGCTGTTTTGAATCCGAAAAGAGAAGATTGTAATTATCCTTTTGATGAACTATCAGGTTGCGGAGTTGGATTTAAATTAATTCAGGCACTGGGCACTAAATTTCAGGAGAAAACAGAAGACTTGCTGCCCTATTTAGATTTAGTAGCCACAAGTATTGCCGCAGATATTGTTCCCATTACAGGAGAAAATAGAGTTCTGGCTTATTACGGATTGAAAGTTATTAATTCGAATCCAAGAATTGGAATTAAAGCATTTACCAATAGTTTAAGTAAGAAAGAATTCACCATCACAGATGTTGTTTTTATTATCGCTCCGAGAATCAATGCTGCTGGGCGGATCAAACATGGAAATCACGCCGTACAATTACTAACAGAAACTGATATTGATCAGGCCATGGCTTTTGCTTCAGAAATTGAGACGTTTAATACAGAACGTAGAGATTTAGATAAGGCGATTACCCAGGAAGCCTTAAAGCAAATAGAAAAAAATCAGGAGCAAGAAGGCTTTACAACTGTAGTCTATCAAGAAGATTGGCATAAAGGCGTTAT
>JABSPN010000330.1 GCA_013214425.1 Flavobacteriaceae bacterium
AAAATCACTTAAAATCAATATTAAATTAATCTCTTAACTTTACCCTAATAAAATCCACTTTGGTTTAAAGACTTACACACAACCGGCGTATGTTTTTGCTATTTGGTTTTAAAGGTGGAATGACTATTAGCGATTAATCCAGAAGAATCTGATTTTTTAGATTGAATTTAATACGACCGTTTCCGAATAATTCATCGTCATAAATTAATTGTATGGTTTCATCTTCAGGGATGCCCGTAAAGTATAACATGGCTCTTTTAAACGGTGCTACTTTAAAGTTACGTTCAAATTGTACTCCCACACAATTAAAGGTGTCTTTTGATTTTGCGCCAACAGCTTTAAAATCTTTGTTAATTGTAAAAGCCATATACTTTACCGCATCTTCGTAAGATCTGTTAGTGAATTCATCAGTAAGTAAATCTTTCCCATCTATTTGAGCAAACTCTAGTTCAATTACTCTTTCGTTTTTATGAGAGTTGATAATGGAGTCTACGTTTTTTAAGTCGGTTAGCCCTTCATTTTTAATGATGTAATAAGCATTTGGGACTTCAGTAGCTGTATAGTTGATTTCATTGATGTACTGATTCACCTTTTTAGACTTCCAGCCTCTGTTGGCTAAATTTTCAAGTCTGAATTCTATTTCTTTCTCTTCGGTTCTATTTGTAGTGTCCTTTCCGCAGGAAAAGAATAGAAGTAAACTGAGTAGTGCAATATATTTAATCATTTCCTTCGTATTTAGAATTGGCATACTCGGTTACAATGAGCGTATAATCCCGATAATCTTTTGAATACATGACGTTTCCTTTTCCCTGAGCTCCAAAAATGATCTCTAAATCATTTTCTTTACCAAACTCCTGAATGTAACCATTTAATCGCTCCCATACTTGTTTGCTTACCTCATTAGAGAAATATTCCTGATCTTTTTTTAACTTCTGATCTTCTTGCTGCAATTGTAATTGTAGTCTGCTCATGTCCTCTTCATTTCTAAATTCAGCAGCCGATTGGTATACTAAATAAATACTGTCCAGTTTTTTCTTTTGTGCGTCTATTTGCTTTCCGTATTTAGCGTTAAGCTCTTTAGACATGTTAAACCCAGTAAATAATTTGTAATTGTCTATGAATACAAAATCTACTTTCTCTTCGCCTTTTTGAGAATTGAAAAATAAGAATAATCCTAAAGCAAGAATTAGTACAGTATTGATAATGGAGAGTAGTGAGGGTAGTGACTTCATGAGAGTTATTGTTTTTTAAAGTGTTTTTTTTCTTTATTAAATTGTATTTCGATGGAGTCTCTAAATACTTTTCTGATTTTTATAGTTTCATCTATTAGATCATTCTTTTTGACATGATAGGTCTTATTATTGATTTTGACTAAGGCCAATTCATTTTTGCTACTGCCTTTCTTTACCAGTCCAAAATACGTTACTTGAGGCCATTTAACAACTTCTTTTTTGTTGTTTTTATTCGCCGGTTTGGTATTGCGATTCTTACTTACTCCTGAAAGCCTAGATTCTCTGTTTCTTGAGACTATTCCTAAAAAAGGATCTCTATCCAATTCTATTAGGGAAAAAGTGTCTTTAACAATAGGTTTTAACTCCTGAATAGGTCCTGTATCTAAAGCCGCTACTTCATCTGGTGCTGTAGCATTGAGGAATATTTTCCTTCCCACTAAGCCCCAAATGACAGCCATTAAGACAATTAAGACGATATTTAGTTTTTTCTTATTCACTATTGAATTTCTAAAACACCTGCGTTTGAACTTGTATTGGTATTACCGGCCTGATCTGTCGATACAATTCTCCAATAAAACACTCCTGTTTCAACAAAAGTAAATGAAGCGGTATTGGTGCTGCTACTAGTTGTATTGTAGATCGTTGAAAAATCACTGAATAAAGATAATTCAACAGTATGTGTTACCGGAGCCATTACTTCTCCTGTATCGGTAAACGTCCAGGTGAAATCTACCGTATCATTTACCGAAAAAATATCGTTGTCTGGTGGATTCCCTAAAATAGTATTTGGCGGAGTTACCGTATCATAAAATAACGACACACTTGAAAAAGCTGTTTCTGTACTGTTAGCACTGTTTAATGCTTTTACTTTTAGATCAAAAATCCCGTCTTCATCAAATAAGGTGTTGATCACATTATAACTTGTTCCTGTAATCCCACCTACCTGTGAAACTGTTGTCGTCACACTGCTTACTGTTTTATCTAATTCGAATGTATAAGAATCTGCAGTTGTGATACCCGTCCATGTAAGGATGACATTGCTCACATCATTAGTATAAAAATTGGTTGAAGGCGCATTTATAGTTACGATCTGATTTGTTAAATCATCATCTGCCTGAACGGTAAATGAAATAGGAAAATTATAGGCTGTAACATAAGCGAAATTTTCACCGCGTACTCGCCAACTGTAATCACCTGGATTCACAGCATGAGTTAGCATTGTTGTTCCTTCTACCAAGGAATCAATTACGGTAATGTTGCTTACCTCGTTAACTACCTGAACACGATAATCATCGGCACCATCAAGCGCATTCCATTGAAAGGTAACGGCATTTCCTAAAATAGTTTCATTGTCTACAGGAGCGATAGTACTGACTACATCGTCCTCAATATTTTCTTCTACTACATCGTCACACGATAAGAATAGCAGTGTTGCACTCAGGCAACTAATCATTAATCTTTTCATAGTTTTGAAATATTATACTTGCTTGTAATTTGTCTCTTCTTGTATTATAGTTTTTTATCTTCTGATAGTTGATACTCACTATTTTAGATAACTTAAAATTCTTTTCAAATTCATAGATCACCTTGCTCAAGTCATTGAAGTTTCCTTCTAACACCAACTGATTACTAAAAATATCGAATCCGTTACTTTGAGCATAGTGTATTTCACTGATGTTAGCTACTTTGATATAATCAAATTGTGAACTAAAATCTAAAATGCTTTGCTGTACTGTTTCCGGAGAAATACCTTGTTTTCCAATAGCGGCGTCCAAATAGGCAATTTCTGAAGTGATATTGTGGAAATCACTATTGGAAGTCGTAATAAAGTTCAATTTCTCTTCGGTTTTTTTCATTAAATCGTAGTTGTCTTTTGTGACACTAAACGACCTTTTGTTTGAAGCAAAAAGCAACAACACAAAGATCACAATTAATGCGAAAAACTTCTGTTTATAGGTATACTGCTCAAACATTTATTTGTACTCAATTGTTACGGTAAAAATCCCAACTTGTTTGCGATTTCTATCAAATTTAATGGATACTTTTTGCACCCATGATTTCTTTTTTAATTCCTTAATCCAATAATTCAACATACCAGTAGAATTGGCTTCTCCTGAAACCAGAATTCGATTCACATGCATTTCAATTTTATCGTCTTGCTTCATCTGGTTTTGCATCGGATTCAGCTCAATTCCCTTCAAGCTTATCGATTTTGGAACAGTCGCTCCAATTTCATGGATATACCGACTTAAAAATGATTGACTTAATATTCCAGACTCATTCAGAACAGCTTGTTTGCTATCTTTTTCTTCCTGTAATTTTTTTACCTGATCATAGGTTTCGTTCAGATTGCTTAATTGGTGATTAAATTCGGCATTCTTATCGGCAAAATAACCCTGTGCGACATAACTAATTAATAAGGCACTCAAGAAAAAGAGTAACATACCAATTCCCAAAGTATTGAACATTTTTTTATACTTAAAGGTTTCTCGCTGGTCTAGGATTTCCTCTATCTCATGTTGAATAAGTTCATTAGGATACCAATATTGCATGATAGTAGCCAGACCCAAAATATAATCG
>JABSPN010000331.1 GCA_013214425.1 Flavobacteriaceae bacterium
AGAAATAGAAAAACCATTACCATCCTGATTGAATCTAGTTAACTGATTTTGTCCCTTCTCTAAAATGACTTCTTCATTAACTAAAACTTCTCCGTCTAATAAATAAACAAGTGATTGATGGCTTTCGGGCACTTCAAAAGTGTAGTTCCCTCCTTGCTCCATATCAATCATAAAAGCATTTACAGGAGACTGCGTCTCGATTTTACCCTTTACTTCATTTAACTGTCCAGCAATTACCTTAATTGAAGTCTTACTATCTTCTGATATGATCTTATTAAAATCTTCCTCTTTGACGTGTTGGTAATTTGCTGTCATCATTTTCTTTTCAGCAGGTAAATTTAACCACAATTGAATTCCCTCTAATATGCCGCCACGCTCAACAAACTCTTTCGTAGGACCTTCGGCATGAATAATTCCACGTCCAGCAGTGGTCCATTGTACATCACCTCCTTTAACAATTGATTCGTTTCCCAAAGAATCGCGGTGCAATTGCTCTCCTTGAATCAGAAAGGTGATGGGTTCAAATCCACGATGTGGATGCGGACCTAAATCAAACGGATTATTCAGTTCGTTAATTTCATACGGTCCGTAATGATGAAGCAATACAAACGGATCAATTTGATCGATCTCTTGCGTTGGTATGGGTTGACGTAATCTTACGGGTCCCATACTTACTAAATCACTTCTCCCTACTGTTTTTATACTATTCAGTAACATCGTGTTCTCCTTTCTTATTTCTTTATCTAATTTTATCTAAAAGATCACTTAAAAGCTTGGCTTCTTCATTGGATATTTTCGATAGGAAATCAAATCTATTGGATTCATCTATCTCTTTAAGTAAATCCAATCCTTGTTGATTAATCTCAATGTAGACTACACGTCTATCTGACTCACTTCTATTTCGTTGAATTAATTTTTTCTCACAAAGCTTATCCATTAAACGGGTTGCATTTGGCGATCTTTCTATCATTCTTTCTTTAACAGTTTGAGCTTTCATGGGGCCTTTGGCTCCCCTTAAAATTCTCAAGATATTATACTGTTGAGGAGATAAATCATATGGTTTAAAAAACTCAACTTGTTTGCTACTAATCCAATTGGCCGTATACATGATGTTGATTAAAGCCTTAACCTTATCAGATTTAAATTTTGATTGTATGTCTTGAGCAATATCACCCATAACACTAATTCATTGCAACTGTTAGCTTATTGACAGCATTATCTAACTCCGTTTTTAGTTCTTCGTTTACTAATGCTCCTGCCACAAAATTATTTCCGAAGGAAGGCAACGAAAAGTCTGCTACAATGTTTCCTCCTAAATGCGGGAACGTTGTCTTAGCAGCTGATAAAACTGTTGCTCCTCCTCTTCCTCCTGGCGATGTTGCCATTAATAACATTGGAATATTTCCCCACACCTCTTTATTGGCTCTAGACATCCAATCGAATGCGTTTTTAAAAGCCGACGTATAAGAACCGTTATACTCTGCTAAAGAAACAACTAATGCGTCTGCACTTTGAATAGTTGATAGCATTTTTTCAGCGATATCATGAACACCATACTCCATTTCATAATCGATACTATACATTGGTAACTCGTAATCGTTAAGGTCTAACACTTCTACTTTAGCACCTTCAATTAAATTTGCTGTATAAGTAGCTAATATTTTATTAATCGAATGCTTACTGTTACTCCCTGCTAAGGCAATTATTTTTTTCATGTACTAGTTTTTAGTTTAAGAAACTGATACAAATTTACGTAATGTTTTTTTATTTTCCAAGGAAACTATTTACGTGGAATGTACTTTAACTTATTATAACATATTAACTGTTTCTAATTCTACACTGATTTTGTATTTTAGCGCAAATTGAAATTGACAATGGATTTAAACTTCAACAAGAACGAAGATCACAATAAGTTATTAGTATCAGAACTCAATTCTAGACTAGTTAAATTAAAGTTAGGTGGAGGTCAAAAGCGTATCGACAAGCATCATGCTAAAGGAAAAATGACCGCCAGAGAAAGAATTGATTATTTATTAGATCCTAAAACGAAATCGATCGAAATAGGTGCTTTTGCAGGCGAAGGAATGTATGAAGAACATGGAGGTTGTCCTTCTGCTGGCGTAGTCATTAAAATTGGTTATGTAAAAGGAAAACAGTGTATTGTTGTAGCCAATGATGCTACTGTTAAAGCGGGGGCCTGGTTTCCAATAACAGGTAAAAAGAACTTAAGAGCTCAGGAAATAGCCATAGAAAATAAATTACCTATTATCTATTTGGTAGATAGTGCTGGTGTATACTTACCAATGCAAGATGAAATCTTTCCTGATAAAGAACATTTTGGAAGAATTTTCAGAAACAATGCTGTCATGAGTAGTATGGGAATCACTCAAATAGCTGCTGTAATGGGGAGTTGTGTTGCTGGAGGTGCTTATTTGCCTATTATGTCTGATGAAGCGCTTATCGTAGATAAAACAGGTAGTATATTCTTGGCTGGAAGTTACTTGGTTAAAGCTGCTATTGGTGAAAGTATTGATAATGAAACCTTAGGTGGTGCTACTACACACTGCGAAATTTCTGGTGTAACAGATTATAAAGCTAAAGACGATAAAAATGCTTTAGATACTATCAAAAACATCATGGACAAAATTGGTGATTTTGATAAGGCTGGTTATAATCGAGTTGAAGCTAAAAAACCGAAAGAACATCAGGAGGAAATTTTTGGAATCCTTCCAAAGTCAAGAGCCGATCAGTACGACATGATGGAAATCATCAATAGATTGGTTGATAATTCTGAATTTGAAGAATACAAAGCTGGTTACGGTCAATCGTTAATTACGGGTTATGCTAGAATTGATGGTTGGGCTGTTGGTATCGTGGCCAACCAAAGGAAGGTAGTTAAAACTAAAAAGGGCGAAATGCAATTTGGAGGTGTTATCTATTCTGACTCTGCCGATAAAGCCACTCGTTTTATTGCGAATTGTAATCAGAAGAAAATACCATTAGTCTTTTTACAGGATGTTACCGGATTTATGGTTGGAAGCAAATCTGAACATGGTGGAAGCATTAAAGATGGCGCAAAGATGGTAAATGCGGTAAGTAATTCTGTAGTACCAAAATTTACTGTTGTTATTGGTAATTCTTATGGCGCAGGAAATTACGCTATGTGTGGAAAAGCTTATGACCCGCGTTTGATTTTTGCCTGGCCAAGTGCTGAGTTGGCTGTAATGAGTGGTGCTTCTGCAGCCAAAGTTTTATTACAAATAGAAACAGCCTCTTTAAAAGCTAGAGGAGAAGAAATTACTCCTGAAAAGGAAACAGAACTTTTCGACAAAATTAAAGCTCGTTACGATGAGCAAATATCACCCTATTATGCGGCCTCAAGAATCTGGACTGATGCGGTTATCAATCCCCTAGACACCAGAACCTGGATTTCTATGGGAATAGAAGCTGCTAATCATGCTCCTATTGAAAAGCCTTTCAATTTAGGTGTGATTCAAACTTGATAAACATTGCCAAACTGGGCCTCCCAAAATTTTTTAATTCGTGTTTTGAAAGGCTCCACCTGATAATCTAAATTTAAAAAAGAGCGGCTAATGCCGCTCTTTTCTTTTATATATTCACTTTGGTTACTGTGACATTTTCATTTCTTTCTACAAATCTAAAGACTTTAATCTCTTTAGTTTCATTAGGCTTACCAAAATCCTTAAACAAGGTCATTTTGATATAAATAGGCTCTTCTATTTTTGAAGCCTTTCCTTTGTATTCTATATTGAATATCCACTCCCCTTTATCACTGTTGG
>JABSPN010000332.1 GCA_013214425.1 Flavobacteriaceae bacterium
ATACAATCCTAAAGTGCTAACGCACTTGGAATTTTTTATACTCAAAACGCTCCAGCAAGCTGTTCGTTTATGAGTATAAAAAAATCCTGATACTTTCATATCAGGATTGTGCTTGATGTGGGCGCGAAGGGATTCGAACCCCTGACCCCTTGGGTGTAAACCAAGTGCGCTGAACCATCTGAGCTACGCGCCCCATAATTGGACTGCAAATATACGCCAGATTTTAAACCTGCCAAATTTTTTATCAAAAAAAATCAAATTATTTCAGCGACCACAAATGTACTCCCCCCCACGTATATCACATCATCTTGAGAGGCATTATCTACCGCAGAAGAGTAAGCGCCTGGAACTGATGAAAATACACTCCCCAACAACTTGTATTCGCCGAAAATAGCTTGTAATTTTTCAGGATTCATTCCTCTCGGAACATTGGGTTTACAAAAATAATACGTGGCGGCTTCGGGAAATAAAGGAGCAATAGCAGATATATCTTTATCTGACACAACCCCAATTACAATATGGAGATTCTCATAGGACTCCTCCTTTAATTGACTTAAAGTATATGACAAGCCTTCTTTATTATGAGCGGTATCGCAAATCACCTTAGGAGATTCATTAATGATCTGCCAACGGCCTTTCAAACCTGTATTCATTACAACCTTTCCTAATCCTTTTATAATATCCACCTCGCTAACAGGAAATGCAACCAACGTTTTTAAAGCTGCTACAGCTGTTTTAATATTAACAATTTGGTATTTACCTTGTAAGTCTGTTTCGTACAAATAAGGAGACTCGTAGCCCTTTATAAGAGGTGCTCCGTTTTTCTTGCTAACCGCATCAAATACTTGAAAAGATTCAACAGCATATTCTCCAACAACTACTGGTACATTAGGCTTTATTATCCCGGCTTTTTCTGAAGCTATTTCAGAAATAGTCTCGCCGAGAAACTGAGTGTGATCAAATCCGATATTGGTAATTACAGAAACTTCCGGAGTAATAATATTGGTAGAGTCCAAACGACCACCTAAACCTACCTCAATAACTGCTATATCAACAGCTTCAGAGGCAAAATATTCAAAAGCCAGTCCAACCGTCATCTCAAAAAAGGAAAGCTGATTTTCTTCAAAAAACATCTTGTTTTCTTTGATAAAATTAACCACATAGGTTTCACTTATCTCTTCTCCATTAATCTTGATACGTTCTCTGTAATCTTTTAAGTGAGGTGAAGTATACAAACCCACTTTATATCCTGCTTCCTGAAGTACTGAAGCAATCATATGGCTCGTAGAACCTTTTCCATTGGTTCCGGCCACATGTATTGACTTAAATTTCTTTTCTGGATTATTTAAATGTGAAGCTAAGAGCTCTGTATTGGATAAATCTATCTTATAAGCAGTTTTACCTACCTTCTGATACATTGGAAGTTGTACGAACATCCAATCTAGCGTTTCTTGATACGTCACCGTTATTGCCCTACTCTAAATTTAACAACAACAAATCCTATTTGCTTAGTTGGCGCCTTAGAATCTGGTCTCCATTTATGTGTCAAGGCTGTCTTCCTAGCAGCATCATATAAACAGGCATCAGCAATTGTTCCTCTCTTACCTGGAGTCGCTTTAATTACCTTTCCACTTCTATCAACAATTACCTCAACTACTACTGTTCCTTCTTCATCACATTCAGGTTGAACCTTAGTAAACGTTGCATTTCCTCTTCCGTTTAACCCGTAACCTTTACCACTACCAGAACCGTCTCCATAATAGGCATTACCATAAGAATTCCCTAAACCACTTCCATCATTCCCTCCGTTGTTATCGCCTGTTCCTGAATCACTATCTCCATCCTCTTTTCCATCAGACTTTCCAACACCACCAATCAAGGCATCCAACTCTTTCTTTTTGGCTTCACGCTCTTTACGCTCTTTTTCTTTTCTAGCTTCCTCTCTAGCTTTCTCTCTTGCCTCTGCAGCTTCTTTAGCTTTTCGCTCTTTCTCTGCTCTTCTCATCGCTACAGCTTCTTCAGACTCTTGTGTTAACACCTCTTCTGCTGCCGAATCGGCTGCTGGTTGCTCTTCTGGCTGAACCTGTTCTGGTTCCACTTCTTCAACAACTTCTTCCTGAGGCGCAGCTGAAGCACTTGAACTCATACTAGCTGAAGCTCCTCCAAAATCAATCACAACACCATACTCATCTGGTGGATCTAAATAAGAAGGACCTGCAAAAAATATGGCAATCAGCAACAGAATCACAATAGCTAATGTGATACTTGCCGATCTTTTTTCGTGTTCTGTTTCAAAATACTTCATCGCGCTACAATTTTGATTATACCTTATCTTCTCTACTGTGACTTAACAGCTAAAGTAGATTTTATCTTATTCTTATTCGCTATGTCCATAACAAATACGGCGTGTTTCATTTCTACCTCTTCGTCGATACGTAAAGTGATAGTCGGTTTTTCCTGACCTTCTACCTCCTTTAAGATAGCTTGTTCTAAATCGTCTTTTGACACTTGTTTCATTCCGACGAAATACTCAATATCCTTATTAATGCTTACTGCAACATTTTTAGTCTGAGTAGTCTTACTTGTTGACTTCGGAAGTAATAAATCTATCGCTTCCGCAGAAACCAGTGTAGATGCGATCATAAAAAAGATTAGCAATAAGAATACAATATCTGTCATTGAAGACATATTGAATTCTGGTGTTACTTTATTTCTACCTCTTAAATTCATAGTTTCTAAATTGGTTCATTTAATAAATCTAAAAACTCTACTGAATTTGCCTCCATTTGATGAACAACTTTATCAGTTCTTACTACCAAGTGATTGTAGGCTACATAGGCTACAATACCTACTATTAATCCTCCTACTGTGGTTGTCATCGCAGTATACAGCCCATCTGCCATTGTTTTGATATCAATAGAACCTCCTGAGTTTGCAATCTCAAATATTGATAATATCATTCCAATAACCGTACCAAGAAATCCTATCATTGGTGCAGCTCCTGAAATAGTGGCTAGTATACTCACATTTTTCTCTAGTTTGTAAATTTCCAACCTACCTGCATTTTCAATGGCCGTATTGATGTCTTCTAATGGTTTCCCAATTCTACTGATTCCTTTTTGTATCAATCTAGATACCGGAGAGTTGGCCTGAGCACATAGCATGTTAGCCGAATCTAGTTTTCCATTAGAAACATGATCTTTAATCTGATTCATGAAGTTATTATCGATCTTAGACGCTGCCTTAACAGCAAATAATCGCTCAAAGTAAATATAACAGGCAATAACTAGAAGAATAAACAGTATGAGAATAATCAACTGACCTCCGAGTCCTCCATCAGTAATTAACTCGATAATGGACAGGGTTTTTTCTTCTTGGATTTCTTCAGGAAGGTTTTCTGTTAAATCTTGAGCAGTTTCTTGAATGTACATTAACATATTAAAGTTCGTTTTAGATTTTTTGATATTACTTCTAAACGAAAATACAAATAGTAAATTGTTTTTATATTAAAATTTCATAAAAATCAAAAAGCCCGTTCTTGAGAACGAGCTTTGAAATTATATCATGTTGTTTTATTAGCTCAAAACCAATTTCACCATCAGGTAACCTACTCCTCCTAAGACAATTGTATAAGGCAAAGCCATCTTTACCATTTTACCATAAGAAAGGTTAATTAATGGCGCCAATGATGATGTCAATAGGAATAAAAATGCTGCTTGTCCGTTTGGTGTTGCGACACTTGGTAAGTTTGTCCCTGTATTAATAGCTATAGCTAATTTTTCAAAATGTTCTCTG
>JABSPN010000333.1 GCA_013214425.1 Flavobacteriaceae bacterium
TAGCATAATCAGAAAGGTGCTGTTTTAAATCTTTCCTGAATTGCTCTTGCAAATGAATTCCTTTTAACCCTAATTCTTTGGCCAATTCATGGTGATAATGCGTGATGATATGCTTTCGATATTCAGGATGAATCTTCATTAAAAATTCTCTTGATGCTGAAAGTGACTTCTCAGGCTTTCTAAAATGAAAATATTCAAGACCTTCAAAAAACAATGAATTAAGCAGCGAAATTTCATTTTCAATATCCTTTTCAGGAGCAATAACAACGACCATGTTCTAACTAAAGTTTTTAGTGATAAATTTCACTTCCTTTTTCTTTGAACTCTTCCGCTTTATCTTCCATTCCTTTTGCAAAAACCTCTGTTCCTTCCACTTTATTTTCAGCAGCGAAATCTCTTACCTCTTGGGAAATTTTCATCGAACAGAATTTTGGCCCGCACATTGAGCAGAAATGCGCAATTTTGGCTCCTTGAGCTGGTAATGTTTCATCATGAAACTCTCTTGCTTTTTCGGGATCCAATCCTAAGTTAAACTGATCTTCCCATCTGAATTCAAAACGTGCTTTTGACAAGGCATTATCTCTATGCTGAGCTCCTGGATGCCCCTTAGCTAAATCGGCAGCATGGGCGGCTAATTTATAGGTCACTACGCCTTCTCTAACATCATCTCTATTCGGCAATCCTAAATGCTCTTTTGGCGTCACATAACACAATACGGCACATCCGTACCAGGCAATCATGGCAGCTCCAATACCTGAAGTGATGTGATCATAGCCAGGAGCAATATCGGTAGTTAAAGGCCCTAGAGTATAGAATGGAGCTTCATCACAGGCTTCTAACTGCTTTTCCATATTCTCCTTTATCATGTGCATTGGCACATGTCCAGGCCCCTCAATAAAACATTGTACATCGTGCTTTCTGGCTATTTTGGTTAATTCCCCTAAGGTTTCTAATTCGGCAAATTGTGCTTCGTCATTGGCATCTGCAATAGAACCAGGACGCAGCCCATCTCCTAAAGAGAAAGCCACATCATATTGTTTTAATATCTCACAAATTTCTTCGAAATGTGTATACAAGAAATTCTCTTTATGGTGTGCTAAACACCATTTTGCCATTATCGATCCTCCGCGAGAAACGATTCCTGTTACACGTTTCGCTGTCATCGGAACATAGCGTAATAAAACACCTGCATGAATGGTAAAATAATCGACTCCTTGTTCTGCTTGTTCAATTAATGTGTCTCTAAAAATCTCCCAGGTTAAATCTTCTGCTACACCTTTAACTTTTTCTAAGGCCTGATAGATTGGCACAGTTCCAATTGGCACTGGAGAATTACGAATAATCCACTCACGTGTTTCATGAATATTTTTCCCTGTAGATAAATCCATGATTGTATCAGCTCCCCAACGACAGGCCCAAACTGACTTTTCTACTTCTTCTTCAATTGAAGATGTGGTAGCAGAATTACCAATGTTGGCATTTATTTTTACCAGGAAGTTTCTTCCTAAGATCATCGGCTCACTCTCTGGGTGATTGATATTATTTGGAATGACTGCACGACCCCTAGCCACTTCTGACCTAACAAATTCAGGAGTGATCTTCTTTGGGATTGAAGCGCCAAAGTCTTCTCCTGGATGTTGTTTAACCAATTCTGTCATTTCGTCTATTCTTTGATTTTCACGAATAGCGATATATTCCATTTCCGGAGTAATGATTCCCTGCTTAGCATAATGCAATTGGGTTACATTTTTATCTTTTTTAGCTCTCTTAGGTTTGTGTTTTAAATTAAAACGTAAATGGTCTAAACTCTGATCGTTTAATCGCTCGTTACAATACTCAGAAGTAAATTCATCTAGAACTTCAACATCGTCTCGTTTTAAAATCCAATCTTCTCTAATTCTCTCAATACCATCATGAATATTTATTTCCTTATTTGGATCTGTATAAGGACCAGAAGTGTCATAAACCGTAACGGGTTCATTAGGAGTTAATTCACCTGACATAGTGTCTTTTGTATCACTCAAGGTGATTTCTCTCATGGCAACTTGTATTTTTGGATGCAGCTTGCCACGAACATAAATTTTCTTTGAATTTGGAAATGGGTTTCTTGTAACTCCGCCTTTTTTTGGTGCCGTGTCTTTTTTCTTCATGTTTTTAATCGTAACGTTATACTTAAATCTAAAATCAATCACCCTCCTTGTGTGGCAGTGATAATTAAAATCGCATCGTGATTTTGAAGAATTGTTGTTTCCCAATTAGATTTAGGAACCACAGATTCATTAACAGCGATAGCAACTCCTGCTAACTTGATTTGTAATTGATTGAGCACTTGCTGAAGTGAACTTCCTTCGGCAATTTGGTATTCTTTAGTGTTTACTTTAATTGTTATCATTAATTACTAATAATAATTATGTAAACTGATAAGGTAGAATTATCGCTAAAAAGTGCAGTCTAAACTGTAACTTTTCCCTACGTTGGTTTAAACCAAATCAGGTTCTAAGGATATTTCTCAGTCAGTTAAGTTCCTGACACTCCTAAAGTTTACTCAACAAAGATAAACTATTATCCTGAAACTGGATCAGAATATTAAAAATACTCAAATTATCCAATTAAGAATTATGTTTAAGATTTTCGAATTAGGAGTTTGGAGTTGCGATTTACGGGTTATAATTTATGGTTGACGAATTGTAAATTGGAATTTTTGGATTAGTCTAAATCTGGTTTTGCTCTCATTGACTTTTTATGAGACAAGCGTTTCTTTTGTTCCAGTCTTCGTTGTACAACTCTTCTGGAAGGTTTTGTTGCGATTCTCTTTTTCTGAATAACCAGGCTCTCTTTAAGCAATTCAAACAATTGTTTGATCACAATGTTTTTATTTCTATGTTGACTCCTACTGGAAGAAGAATTCAATTTAATAACACCTTCTTTTGAAAATCGATTGGCCAATCTACTCATTAGTAAATCTTTTTCTTCCTGACTTAATCCCTGAGAATTCATCACATCAAAATACAATTCGATTTTTGAGGAAACTTTATTAACATGTTGACCTCCAGCACCAGAGCTTCTGACTGCTTTAAATGTTAACTCTTGAAAAATAAAGGCTGTATTCATCACTTGATTTGATGAGCAGATTTTAATAAATCATTTACTGTTTTTACGGGATTGAAGGTCATTAAAGGAACTTCAACAAAAATGGTATTCCAATGCGCCATGGCGCCATTCCATAATCCTGGCAACTCTAAGGCTTTTAAATCTTTCCCGTTTTTTGTCTTGGGAGTAATAAATACTGCATTATGATCTGCATAGTCCAGCAGGTCAAACTTATTCCCCTGATAATCTTTTACTCCACAAACTAGGTTTACTGGATTAAAATGAGTTGACGACTTTAAAATTTCTTGCTGCTTTTTGTCCTTTTTATTGATTTGAGCACTTTCAACTATTTGTAATGAATCGCTTCCCTCTTTACTCACCCAAAAAGGCCCTCCTCCTGGTTCCCCTTCGTTTTTAACCATTCCGCACACCCGAATTGGTCTATTCAATTTCTCTTTCAATTCTTTGATTTTAAACTCTTTTGAGAGTTTTTTGAAATCTGAACTCAAAGAAACATTTAGTTTTTCCTTTAAAAAAATCTCAATAGTATTCAAAGCATCTGATGTTACCTCCTCTCGAGACAAGAGGTTCATATAGGCATGGGTTTTTTCTTGAGCTTTCAATAACATTCCTCCTAAAATTTGTTTCTGATGAGCGACATCCTTTTCATATTGGTACACCACAACATTATCGACATTCTT
>JABSPN010000334.1 GCA_013214425.1 Flavobacteriaceae bacterium
ATTAGAATTGAAGCTTCTTCAGGATTAACAGATGAAGAAATTGAAAGAATGAAGAAAGAAGCCGAAGCGAATGCCGAAGCTGATAAGGAAGCTAAAGAAAAAGCCGATAAAATCAATGAAGCTGATGCGATGATTTTCCAAACTGAAAAACAATTAAAAGAATTTGGTGATAAATTGTCTGACGATAAGAAAAAACCAATCGAAGATGCTTTAGAAGAGTTGAAAAAAGCACATGAAACAAAAGATGTAGCGACTATTCAACCAGCTTTAGACAAGATTAACGAGGCATGGAAAACTGCTTCAGAAGAAATGTATAAAGCACAAGCAGAAGCGCAACAAGGAGGAGCAGGACCAGATATGGGAGCAGACCAAGACGGTAATGGTGCCCAGGAAGGTGAAGACGTTCAAGACGTTGACTTCGAAGAAGTAAAATAATGTACCTACACACAGTTAAAAAAACGCGATCCAATAGATCGCGTTTTTTATTATAGAAAATGAAACGATACACCAGAGAAAACTTTTTTAAGCACACTTACTGTGAATTTGAAACTGTAACCCAAACTGCTGTAGTAGACCTGAAATTATACTATCATAGTAAGTCAGATAGTCAGTATTATTATACCGATCAAGGCGTGTATCGTTACGCCAATCATTGGGGGAGAGTGGCCAATTGTAGATGGAGATTATTAGGTTCTGAGGAATTTAAAAATCAGAAATATCATTTGGGCTTTGCCAAGTGGACCGATTTTCTTCCTATGAATGATACCGATAAATTATTCTTTATTGTTGTCGACATAGCAACCAAGAAAGTAAACTTTCAACATAAACTAAGTAGGGAGTATTCAAATGAATTTTTATTTACGGCTTTAAACGCCAAGAAACGAGTTAAACATATCAGAGGATTGTTTAAGAATGACAAATGGGTAAACTATTTTGAAAAAGATGCAGATGAATTAAGAGCCTTAATTATTACTGATTATATTACATCCAATAAAAATCTTCAGGAAATTAAAAGGAAATATAGATAGCTCACAATAACATATTTAGTTATTTATTTTTTATATTTAATTTGAAATGATCCAAACATGTTGTGCTTCTTTTGAGAGATTAAAAAACACAGTACGATTAATTATGCATGCATAATAAAATTCGTTATATTTGGCCTAATGTTAAGTTTAAAATTACGTATTCGCAATGACCAAATCAAGTCTTCAAAAATTATTAAACATCGAGCATCCAGTAATTATGGCTCCCATGTTTTTAGTATCCAATGTCTCGATGTCTATAGAAGCTATGAAAGAGGGTATTGCTGCCTGTATACCTGCTTTGAATTATAGAACCTTGGAAGAGTTAAGACAGGCTTGTCGCGAACTAAAAGCTGCTAAAACTGAAAATGGAGCTTACGGATTTAACTTAATCGTGAATAAATCCAACCCTAAGTTTATGGGACAATTAGAAGTGATTTGCGAAGAGGGAGCCGATTTTATTATTACCTCTTTAGGAAGCCCACGCTCAACAATTGAAGCGGCACATAAAGTAGGAATAAAAGTTTTTTGCGATGTTGTAGGAGAAGAACACGGTAAAAAAGTAGCATCATTAGGAGCCGATGCCTTAATCGCTGTAAATAACGAAGCTGGCGGACATAGAGGTGATCAAGGGCCAGAACAGTTAATTAAGAATCTTAATGAAACTTGTGCTATTCCAGTCATTTCTGCTGGGGGAGTAGGTTGCAAAGCAGATATCGACGAGATGCTCTCTTATGGGGCTATTGGGGTTTCAGTTGGGAGTCCGTTTATTGCCACTCAGGAGTCAAGTGTTTCCCAAGAATACAAACAAGCCTGTGTTGATTACGGAGCTGATGATATTGTGGTTACTGAAAAAATTTCAGGAACACCGTGCACGGTGATTAAAACACCTTATGTTGAAAAAATAGGAACCAAGCAAACCACTTTAGAACGCATCCTCAATAAAAACAAAAAACTTAAAAAGTGGGTGAAGATGATTCGCTTTTCTATTGGAATGAAAGCCGTAGAAAAGGCCGCCAATCAAGCCACCTATAAAACCGTTTGGGTAGCAGGACCGAGTATCGAATATACCAAAGCGATCCTTCCAGTGAAAGAGGTGGTAAAAAAGCTTTTAGATTAATCAGTAATTAAGAAAATAATTGTATTTAATACTTATACTAATACTAATAAATCTTCTTATCATGGAAAAAAAACACCTATTCCGAGCTTTCTTATTCCTATTTGTTTATTCATTACATGCTCAAGACTTTATTAAACATACAATAGACAATTCCCTAAGTTTTGCCAGAGGTCAAGAGCTTGTAGATCTGAATGATGATAATAATATAGATGTTGTAGTGGTAAGTCGAGATACAGGTGAAATTTTATGTTGGTTTGGAGATGGGGCAGGTAATTTTGGACCAAAGACAATAATTATGGATAATATCGGAGGAGATAATTTAGGGAATGATGTAAGTACTATAAATATAAATGGAGATGTTTATCCAGATATACTATCGGTTACGAATTTTTTATTTCCAGGGACAAGTATTTATGTACCAAGATTAGCGTATTGGATCAATAATGGAGATGGGACATTTCAAACAGCTGTACAACTAGATGATTATGGTGTTTCCTGTAAAGGAATATTAGCAGCAGATTTAAATAATGATACTCATGACGATATCGTTGCTAGTGGAGGAGTTTGGACCTTGGAGAAAACAGCTTATTGGTTAAATGACACCATGGGCGGTTTTGGGAGCAGAACAGCTATTTATAATGGTGGATCCACAAGAGGCCAGTTGTTAATGGACTTAAATGGAGATACGTTCTTAGATTATATTGTATCAAGTATAGGCGCTGGAACAGGAACAAATGTTATTTCTTACCTGAACAATCAAGATGGAACTTTTGGAACAGAAACGATTATAGATGGTAATCATCCATCAGCTAACTTTATGGATTCTGGTTTGATTGATAATGATAATATTGAAGATCTAATTGTTTCTGGGATTAATGTTATATCAGGAGATCCTAGTATAATTTGGTACAAAGGAGAAGGAGATGGGACGTTTAGTACTAGAAATGTTATTACCACTGTAGATATAAATTTTGAAGAAATAAAATTAGGTGATATCGATAATGACGGAGACCCAGATATAGCCGTAACTTCTTTTTCTGATAATCAAATTTATTGGTATACTAATGATGGTAATGGGAATTTTGGCTCAGAAAATCTTGTTGACAACACACTAAACATTGGATATGCGATTGATATTGCTGATGTAAATAACGATGGAAAGTTAGATCTTGTTGCAACAGATGCTGATGGCGTTTATTGGTATGAAAATGATATGTTGCTTAGTACAACTGAATTTGAAGAACCAGATAGTGTTACTATTTATCCAAATCCTAATAATGGAAGTTTTCAAATAGAAATGCCCTCTGAAAATTTGTTACTGGATAAAGTAGAAATATTAGATATTACTGGACGACTAATAAAAAGGGAAGATAATTTGAATAGCCATTTCATTGAGTTAGACATCTCAGATAGTAAGTCTGGTGTATATTTAGTAAGAGTTCTTTCAGGAGAAAAATCAGTTATTAAAAAGATTGTAAAACATTAACTAATAACTCCGGCTTTACCTCATGGGTACCATCAAAAATGGTAAAGTAGATTTTATGTTCAAATAACTTGGTTAAAAAAGCTTTTTCAGAAGCAATAATTTCTTCTGTGATATATTCATCTTTGTCACCAATAAACAACTGTACTCGTTC
>JABSPN010000335.1 GCA_013214425.1 Flavobacteriaceae bacterium
ATCCATCATCTCAAGAGTCTGTAATTTATTCTCCTCATTTATCCAAGGAAGCATTAAAATATCTAATCCACCAATATTAACAGTTGTTACCTTAAGTTTATCTGCATTCTCGTGTTGCTTACAAGTTAATACCTCGCCCACAACAACACCTTCTAATCCTCCTTGAATAGATTGAAAAGAGCTAATGCCTTCAACCTCTAAACCTAAATCGGTTAATAATTCTCCTGCTGTTTCTGCGTCCCAATCTAATTTGATAAACTGTTTTAACCAGTTATAAGATATTTTCATTTAGCGAGTTGTTTCTAATAATTCAAGCAGCAAAGATAAGCATACTATCCGTATTGCTGAAATATATAATTAATAGAATTTGTTTGTAAGTTTATTGCTAAATTTACGCTCTGTTTAAAAAATCATTTCATGAAAAGAATCGCTTTACTTTTATCTTGTCTTGCTATCATCTCTTGTAAAAAAGACCCTAAGAAGGAAACAGTTGTAGTTAAAGAATTCAAAAAAGGAACCTATAGAGCTGCATTAACTGTTCAGGATAACAAAGAACTTCCATTTTTATTTGAACTGGATGAGCATAATAAAATCACAGTACTCAATGCAGAAGAACGTATAGAAGTAACAGATATAGAAGTAAGGAATGATTCCGTATTCATTAAAATGCCAGTTTTTGATGCAGTAATTCAGGCTTCTTTGGATGAAATGAGTAACCTGAAAGGGGTTTATATGAAGGGGCCAAAGAATTTAAAAGTTCCTTTTGTAGCCATGCATGATATTTATTTTAGATATCCAAAATTCACCACTACTCATAATCCAATAGCCGGAAAATGGGAAGTGACTTTTAGTCCAGGAACAGAAAATGAATATAAAGCTGTTGGAGTGTTTAAAGACGGAAAGGACAATATGATTTCGGGAACATTTTTGACTGAAACAGGAGATTATCGTTTTCTCGAAGGAGCTTTAGATGATGGATTGTTCAAATTAAGTTGTTTTGATGGTTCTCATGCCTTTTTGTTTGATGCTGTGGTAAAAGAAGACAGTATCGTTTCTGGAAACTTTTACTCCGGAAATCATTATAAAGAACCTTGGGTAGCGATTAAAAATGATAAATTTGAGTTAACCAACCCAGAAGAGTTGACGTATCTTAAAAAAGGTTATGATAAAGTTGAATTCTCATTTCCTGATCTTGAAGGAAATATGATAAGCCTAGAAGATGATCGATTTAAAGGAAAAGCGACCATCATACAAATTATGGGCAGTTGGTGTCCAAATTGCTTAGATGAGAGTAAGTATTTAACTAAATTCTATCAGGCTAATAAAGATAAAGACATTCAAATAATAGCCTTAGCCTTTGAAAATGCAAAAACACATGAGAAGGCTGTAGCAAATCTGAAACGTTTTAAAAATAGGCTAGGGATAGGGTATGATATTCTAGTCGCTCAGGTTGGATCTTCTAGTAAATTAAAAGCAGGTGAAAAGCTCCCAATGTTAAATCATATATTATCTTACCCGACAACAATTTATATTGATAAAAAGGGTAAAGTAAGAAAGATTCATACTGGATTTAACGGACCAGCAACTGGTGAAAAATACACAGAGTTTACTACAGAATTTGAAAGTTTTGTTGCGGAATTAGCTGGAGAGTAATTGCCAATCATAGTAAGCTTGATACTTTAAGTCAGTATTCTGAACGAGTTTGTGTTGAGCTAACAAAGTGAAGAGTTTAGATTATGAATTCTTCATTTCATTCAAAAAGACTAATACACTATATTTGGAATTTAGAGATTAATTTATTTAATCATATTAATGACACTTATCAACAATACGATCAATTACGTAAAAGAAACCCTTAAAGAAGCAGAAGGTGGTCACGATTGGTTTCATATAGAACGTGTGTGGAAAACAGCAAAAGCAATTGCGTCAAAAGAAGCTGTAGATGTAACCATAGTAGAATTAGGAGCTTTACTTCACGACATAGCCGATTCTAAATTTCATAATGGCGATGAATCCATAGGTCCTAAAAAGGCAAGAGTTTTTTTAGAACAAGAAGGGATGTCAGAAGAGGTCATTGTCCATGTAGAAAATATCATCAAGCACATTTCTTTTAAAGGCGGAAATGAAGCCAAGACTTTTAGGTCTCCTGAATTGGATGTAGTGCAAGATGCCGACAGATTAGACGCTTTAGGCGCTATAGGAATCGCTAGATGTTTTAATTATGGTGGTTTCAAAAACAGAGCGCTTTATGATCCATCCATTCCTCCTAATCTCAACATGACTAAAGAAGAGTACAAGAAAACTACTGCACCTAGCATTAACCATTTTTACGAGAAACTTCTTTTATTAAAAGACCGAATGAATACTGCTACAGGTAAAGCTATGGCAGAGGAGCGTCATACTTTTATGGAATCTTATCTCGATCAGTTTTACAAAGAGTGGGAAGGTAAACTCATTCTTTAATCCATTAAAAAGCCCACAGTAGGTTGGGAAAAACGTACTGTAGGCCTATGACTAGCGTATGAGGCTATATACTATTCAGTTACGTATTACTTCGGACAAATAAATGGATAGTGTTTTTCACTAATAATAGGTTTTATTCCGAAGAAATCATTTAATACAGATTCTGAAGTACAAAACGCTCCTTCCACCCAAGCTTGGTCGTTAGAATAAGTCTCCCCAACAATAAAGATATTGGCATCAACTCCTTTGACCAGCTGAGATGGTTTACGAATCATTTGTTGTACATCCCCCATGTTGTAATGTGATTTGTAGGCATGATAACCAGCATTAAATGGTGGTAAAGACCAATCCATATAACGCGTTTCTAATGGTTCAGGAACCAAAGTATAATCAGCCTGAGGACCATAATGTAAGACTGCTAATTGTTTACGTAACATCTTTACCATCACATCTGTGGCTTTACGCGGACCTTCCAAAGGTTGTGTGTCTCTGGATTCAGGAATTTTTCTTGTACCTTTCGTACCTAATTCTAAAGACTTCCAGAAGGTGGTGTAATAAATATCATCATAACTAGCCAGAATTCCGTAAACAGGCTTTTTACTTTTCTTTAAGGCATTATCACCAAAGTAAACCACCTGGCGAATCGGCATATCGGTGGCACTAGGTCCAATGGTATCCAATTCAGCAGCAGCGCTAATAGTGTTCTTTTGATCATATGATAAACTTGTGCTTAAACAACTTTGTACTGCATCGATAAAATCGGCTTCATTATCGTAACTGGTTTCTATAATATTTTTATCCGCCTTTAATTCTTTTATTTGATTCTTAGTGAATCCTTTTCCTTCCAAAGAATCAGCAGAATGATCAGTTAAGAAATAGCTTGTTAATTTCGCCGGATATTTGGCTCCGCCACTTTCTTTCCACCATTCTTCATGGAAGAACATTCCGATTTTATAAGAAGGCTCGATTAATACAGATTCCAGATACAACTGAACCTTTTCGTGGTTCAATACATCGTTACCAGATTTATCATCATAACGTGTGGCTTGGGCTACTAATTCAATAGCACTTCTTGGCATGGCTAGGAAAGCTGCATGAGTAGTTCTTTCATCTTCTTTTTTATCAGGGTTCTTACGTGTAGCCGTTGTGTAGTGAATCACATTTTTATGTTCTATGATAGAACGTAAACGAGTATCAGGGTGGTAATGAAATTTAATTTTCTTATGCTTAGCCAATTTCTCTACTTTATCAAACAAAGAAGTAAACAGGTATGAGAATCCTTTAGTTAAGGATTTATATTCGG
>JABSPN010000336.1 GCA_013214425.1 Flavobacteriaceae bacterium
TAAAAAACTCATAGTATGAAAATCTTAAAGTATCTACTATTTTTGATTCTAGCAGTAGTAGTAGTTATCTCAGTCATGGCATCAATGCAGCCTGATCAATATGAAGTATCGCGAACTAAATTAATCAAAGCACCTGCTAATATCATTTTCGACAATATCAATGATTATAAGAATTGGGAAGAATGGGGACCTTGGTTAGAAGACGATCCATCAATGATATTTGAATATCCTGGACAAACTTCTGGTGTTGGCGCCACTTACAACTGGATAAGTGAAGCGGAGGGGAATGGTTCTATGGAAACCTTAGCAGTAGAAGAAAATAAATCAATCGATCAAAAATTAACTTTTGAAGGTTTTGAACCTTCTGATGTATACTGGAAATTCGAAGAAGAAGAAGGTGGCACTAAAGTTACCTGGGGAATGAAAGGAAATGCCAACTTCATGTTTAGAGTTATAGCTGCTATTAACGGTGGATTTGATGGAATGATTGGGCCTAAGTATGCCAAAGGTTTGGAAAAAATTGATGGTGTTATTACTGAATACATGAACAACATCCCACCTGCGAAGGATTTAAGTAAATACTTAGCTGTATATAATGAACCCACAAAAGATGTATTAGAAAGACAAAAATTTATTGGTTACCACCACAAAACTGATATGGATCAAGATAACCTGACGAAGTTATTTATGGAAAGTATACCTAAAGCTGGTGCCTATGTGATGAAAAATGGGATGAAAGGTGATGAACATGCCCCTGGTTCTGTAACTGTTAGTTGGGATCCTGAAAACAAGGAAATCGAAATGTTTATTGGTATGTTATTGTGTAGAGATATGGAGTCTGCAGAAGGTATTCGTAATGTTGACATCACTGATGGAGATTATGTAATGTTCTCTAAGTTGGGACCGTATGGTGAAGGTGACATGGAAGCTCATCGTAAGATTGAGGAATTCATGAAAGCTAATAACCTAGTACAAAACGGACCTGTATTGGAAATTTTCGCAAATGATCCTGGACAAGTGAAGCCAGAGGAAATCCAAACGAATATCTTTTATCCTGTAATAGCTAAGCTAACTGATACAGAATAATACAATTTGTTATATTGGGTCTGTTCAAAGTGATTCAAACTTCGATAGAATCACTTTGACAAAAACTTCCTTATCAACATCTCTTTCTTTTACTTACTTTTGTTAGCATGAAAGCTATTCTTTTTATTTTTATTGGAGGCGGATTAGGTAGTGTTGCTAGATATGTACTCAGTAAATTTAATTTCATTAACGCCATCCCCTACGGAACTTTAATCGCTAATATATTAGGATGTTTTCTTACAGGACTTATTCTAGCCTATATCAACAAAAACAACGGTTTTTCCAAAGAATTATTTTTACTTCTAGCTACAGGGTTTTGTGGCGGATTTACCACTTTTTCGACCTTCGCTTATGAAAATCAGAACTTTCTAAAATCTGGAGATTACAGTAGCTTTATTCTATACACTGCGCTAAGTTTTATTCTTGGATTACTTGCTGTAACGGCTGGTTTGGCTTTAATAAAAAACTAAACTGTATAATATTTTACGACGATCAAAAAGAAGATAATCATAATGATTCCACTTACAATACAGTGCATAATTCCTGCTAGACTTAATCTAAAGAATGTACCCAAAAACTTTCGTTTGTAAAACCTTTTGGCTGCTATAAATCCGTAGATCAAGAAGATCAAAAAGGCGATTACATTTAGATCTATATTGAAAATAACATTCAGGATTTCAGCGATAATCAGCATCACAAATAAATAGGCTTGTAAGTGCATGGCAAAAACCAAATGATCTATATAATAGCATTCTTTATCATAGAAGGTAATAAATAAAAGACAGGCAAAAACAGGTATGATAATGAATAATAATATAGGTAGTTTGGACCTTAAGTAATTGAAGAAAAGCGCTTGTTCTCTTTCATCTGAAAAGATTTTCTTAAACTTATCAGATATTTCTTTTTCAAATTCACTCTCCACTTCACTGCCATCTGAAAAAGTTAATTCAGTTTCTTTTTCTTTTTTTAATTCCTCCTGAAGTTGTTCCGTAGAAATCTCTTGGCCACTATTCGCCACATCAAAAGCCTTTGATGGCGAACTTGATGATGTAATGCCCAATAATAAGAAATAAGCAAAACTGATAAACACATACAAACGCATCGGACGTATATAGGCTTCTATTTTCCCATTTAAGTATTCAAAAGAGAGAAAACTGGGCTTTGTTAAAAGAAATTTAAGTGACCTAAATAGTTTTGAATCTACTGTAAAATAAGAAGAGAAAAAATCGACTGTCAACATTTTAATGGTAGCCCTTTTCACGTGATTTTCTTGTCCACATTGATGACAAAAATTCATTTCATGTGATAAATTAGTGCCACAATTCGGACAAGTAATACGTTTTCTTCTTTTCTTGTGTCCCATAGATCTAGTGTTTATGGTAATCTTTTACTCCTGCGTCAATTTTAACATCCAAGAAATTTTCAGCTGGAGGAATTGGGCAAGAATACGCCCCTCCATAAGCACAATAGGGATTATAAGATTGATTAAAATCTAATATAACAGTATCAGATTCAGGAATTCTCATGTCTATATAGCGTCCGCCACCATAACTTGTTTCTCCGCTAATTTGATCGGTAAAGGGTAAAAAGAGGTAGTCTTTATATTCTTCTTCCAATATCAAATTCTGATTTTGACACATACTCAACTGTAATTTCTTTCCATCTATTTCAAAATTTAATTCATTATACTTCATATAAATGGACCTTCTGCTAGTAGAAGTTTCCATGGCTAAAGCCAACTCATTATCTGCTCTAACAAACTTCGCTTCTAATCTATATTTTAAATCGATTGGAAAATACTCTAATTGCTTAATTTTTTTTCTATATTTTGGTGGAAGAGTTGATTCTTCAAGGTCTTTAAATTTTACATTTTGTTCGGAAACAAAGTTTTCTATTTCTTGAATTGCGTCTTTATCTTGAGCAAATCCTAATACGCCAAATAATAGACATCCTAAAACAAAAATGGTCTGTTTCATAAAAGATTTAGTTGAGTTTTATCAAAAATAGCGATTAATTCTAAAAAAATATCTAGCTTTGTTGAGTAAAACAGAACAAAATGAGAAATCAACAAATTACATTATGTGTCTATAACACTCCTAAAAGAGTGCTGGGCGATTGGTGTTATTTGTTGTGATTATAGTCATATAAAATATTACTATTACCAATCGCCCGGCTTTAACGCCGGGCTTTTTATTTTTATATCATTATGAAAAAGCTATTTAACAACTACATTGATTCGTTTACTGGTCTGTCCAAAGAAATTTGGTGGTTATCATTAATTACATTTATCAACAGGTCTGGAGCGATGGTTATTCCATTTTTATCCTTATACCTCACTGCCGATCTTGATTTTAATTTAAAACAGGTAGGATGGATCATGGTGTGTTATGGTATTGGTTCTACTCTTGGCTCCTATCTTGGTGGTTTCTTGACTGATCTTATGGGCTACTATAAAACTATGGTGACTAGCTTAGTTTTAGGTGGTCTAGGGTTTATTAGTCTGCAGTTTTTAGAAGATTTTTACGCCCTTTGTATTGGAGTTTTTCTGGTGATGACTATTGTTGATATTTTTCGACCAGCAAGTTTTGTCGCTGTCGTTGCCTTTAGTATACCTGAAAATAAAACAAGGGGTATAACCCTAGTTCGTTTAGCTATTAATCTCGGCTTTATGCT
>JABSPN010000337.1 GCA_013214425.1 Flavobacteriaceae bacterium
AGGAGCTACCGATTTATTAATTGACCCTAGAAATCCTGATGTATTATACGCTGCTACCTGGCAACGCCATCGTACTGTAGCTGCTTATTTAGGTGGTGGTCCTGGTTCTGGATTACACAAAAGTACTGATGGTGGGGAAACTTGGATAAAATTAACTAATGGTATTCCGAAATCTAATCTTGGAAAAATTGGATTAGCCATGTCTCCTTTTAATCCTGATGTGATTTATGCTGCAATTGAGTTAGATCGCAGAAAAGGAGGCCTATTCATGTCTACTAACAGAGGGGAATCCTGGACAAAGCAATCTGATGCTGTTTCAGGAGGAACAGGTCCGCATTACTATCAGGAATTATATGCGTCGCCACATCATGAAGGAAAACTGTTTTTAATGAATAATTATGTACAGATTTCTGACGATCACGGAAAGACATTTAAGACCATGAACGAAAAGAACAAGCATGTTGATAGTCATGCTATGGCCTTTAAACCCTCAGATCCGAATTATGTACTGTTTGGAACTGATGGTGGTTTATACGAAAGCTTTGACTTAACGAAGAGTTGGAAATACATCAGAAACTTACCGATTACACAATATTTTAAATTAGCGGTAGACGATTCGAAACCGTTTTATAAGATTTACGGAGGAACACAAGATAACGGTTCCCACGGTGGACCATCACAAACCATGTGGTCTGATGGAATTGCCAATTCTGATTGGTGGAAAACTTTAGGTGCCGATGGGCATCAGTCTGCAATTGAGCCCGGTAACCCAAATATTACTTATGGAGAATTCCAACGAGGAGCCCTATGGCGAATCGATCAGACAACCAAAGAAACAGTCTTTATTCAGCCGCAACCTAGAGCTGGAGATCCTTACGAACGATTCAATTGGGATGCACCAATTTTGGTAAGTCCACACGATCCAAAACGTCTCTATTTTGCGTCTTATCGTGTATGGCGTTCTGACAATAGAGGAGATGATTGGAATCCGATTTCTAATGATTTAACTTTAAATCAGGATCGTCTTACTTTACCCATGTATGGCAAGCAGCAAAGCTGGGACAATGCTTGGGATGTGTATGCCATGTCAGATTATAATACGATCACTTCATTGGCAGAATCACCAAAACAAGAAGGTTTACTTTATGCTGGAACTGATGACGGTATTATTCAAATAACAGAAGATGGTGGGAATTCTTGGCGTCAATTCAGCTTGAATACGATTACCGGACTTGGAGATGTACCATTTGTCAACGATATTCGTGCCGATTTACATGATGCAAATGTAGTCTATGCTGCTGTTGACAACCATAAATACGGAGATTATAAACCCTATATCCTGAAAAGTTCAGACAAAGGAAAAACCTGGAAGATCATTAGTGGTGATTTACCAGATACTTTATTGGTCTGGAGATTGGTTCAAGATCATGTCAATAAAAACCTGATTTTTGCCGCTACTGAATATGGTATTTACTTTACCTATAACGGCGGAACGAATTGGGTACAACTAAAGAGCGGTATTCCAACAATCTCATTTAGAGATATTACGATTCAACGTAGAGAAAACGATTTAGTTGGAGCTTCATTTGGTAGAGGATTCTTTGTCTTAGATGATATCACACCTATTCGTAATTTCAATGCGTCGATCATGTCAGCCGAAGCGACCTTATTCCCAATTAAAGATGCGTATTGGTATAAGGAATCGAGTCGAGTAGGAAGTCAGGGAGATGCAGAATATAAAGCGCCTAATGCGCCATTCGGAGCACGATTCACTTATTTTATGGCCGATAAGGTGCAATCTTTAAAAGATGTACGTAAAGAACGTGAAAAGAAGAACACCGATTTCCCAGGTTGGGAAGCACTTGAAAAGGAAATCAATCAGGATGGGCCAGAAATCCTGTTAATCATCAAAGACGGGAATGGTAACATTATCAACACGGTAAAAGGAACCAACAAAAAAGGATTTAACCGTGTGAACTGGAGATTAAACTACCCTGATAAAAGAGGAGAACGTTTAAAAGCTCCGAGTGGTGGCGGATTTAGAAGTAGAGGAGGAGTTATGGTCACTCCGGGAACTTACTCTGCCACTTTAGTAAAACGTGTAGACGGAGAAACTACGGTATTGCAAGGTCCTCAGCAATTTAATGTCGTACCTATGTATGACGGTGCCTTACCAAGAAAGTCGTATGAAGAGATCAATCAGTTTAGAGAGCAAGTTTTTGCTTTCCAACAGGATTTGAATGCTACGAACTTGATGATGACGAACCAAATTCAAAAAGTTGGTGCGATGAAACGTGCTGCGAATAAAACAACAGCTCCTAATGATGCCTTATTAAAAGATATCAATGCTGCCAGATTGAGTTTATTAGCCATTCAAAAAGAGTTAAGTGGTGATCCGGTAAAAGATCAGGTGGGAGAAAACTCGGCCCCAACGCCTAACAATGGGAATAGAGTTGCCTTTAGTGCTCTATCGAATACTTATGGACCAACTGGAAATCAGATGGCTTCATTCAATAGAGCTAAGAATCAATTACAAGGAATAAAAGCCAAGCTAAAAAGTGCTGCGAACACCTTATCGAGTATCGAAACACGTTTAAGACAGGCTGGTGCTCCATGGATTGAAGGACAAGGGTTGATTGATTAGTAAAGAATCACAAAATACCATAAACTAAAAGTGACTGTGTAAGCAGTCACTTTTAGTTTATTGGCAAGGAGTTTGACCCTTTAAAGTAGCCACTTTTTCTTTCAGCAATTCTGGAGTTGTGGCTTCTGGATCGTACACAATAGACACTTCTTGTGTATGCAGATTCAGCAATGATTGCTTGACTCCAAGTACCTTGTCCAATCCGCCTTCAATTATCTTTTGACAATTCTGGCATTTTGCTTTAGGTGTACTGATCACCAAAACAGCATCAGTATCCGATACTGCAAGTACTCTAGTTTCTTCTGGAATTGTATTGCATGAAAACATAAAAAATGCCATACATGCTGAAATAATTATTATTCTTATCATGATATTTTACTATTGCAACTTAGTTGTAAAATTAAGAAATATTTATAATAACTTAAGAACACAGAATTATTACATCTTAATAGCACCAATTCCTTCATCCCATAATTTCTTATTATAAGCTTTAACTTTTATGTTAATCAAGTTTTCGGCAGTTTGTTTTAAACTAGCCCAGATTGAATCTAACTCAGCTTTTCTATTTATACAAGCTTGAGTAATTATGGGTAAACTACTGTTTGTTTGATTCATTAAGAATAAATATTCGGCAGTAAATTTATTTTCAAAATTCTCAACATCATCATAAGCTTTTGATCTACGTTGAACCATAAGTTCATCCCAATCTTTTATTTCTTTTAATAAGTCTTTTCCCTCTTCAATTAACATCGATTGCTTATTGGTCTTTTCTAACTGATTAATCGCTTTATTGATGTCCTTACTCATGGTATGCAATGCATTTACCTTATTGTGCATATCGGTTACTTTAGCTTCCATATCATTCATCATGACATCATAAGCTTCATATGTTGCTTTAGTGATTTTGTATTCAGGGTTTTCTTGAATCACAGCTTTGGTAGAGTAAGTTACACCATCATAAGCTAGAGTCATCGTATAGGTGCCTGGCACAACTTTATGACCACTAAAATTAGCTTCAATATAAACATCAGGAACACTGGGAACTATTTTATGTTGCATATTCCAGACAAAACGATTCAAGCCCTCATTCTTAGGTAATCTTGGTGCTCTAG
>JABSPN010000338.1 GCA_013214425.1 Flavobacteriaceae bacterium
TTAGAAAAGTACCAGCAGTTATTGAAACACCTGATGGAGATTTTATTGGTATCAGAATGAAAATGTATCTGTCTCATTCTTATGACCATAGAGTAGTTGATGGAGCATTAGGTGGTATGTTTGCTAAAACAGTTGCAGATTATCTGGAATCTTGGGATATCAATCGCGATTTTTAAGAGATCATATTATATAGAGTTCTAAGTTAAAGTTCTGAGTTTTCAGGACTTTTTCTTTTGGTATTCTATGTATCATAGGAATCATTTGTATATTTGAAAAAATCTAACCCAATTACCCCTAATGGAACTAAACTTAAAAAGACCTATTTGTTTTTTTGACCTGGAGACAACAGGAATCAACATCACTAAAGATCGAATAGTAGAGATGTCAGTATTGAAAATCTTTCCAAATGGAAATAAAGAAAGTAAGACTTGGCTGGTTAATCCTGAAATGCCTATTCCTTCAGAAGTGTCAGCTATTCATGGAATAACAGATGAGAAAGTGGCTAATGAACCTACGTTTAATGAGTTGGCACCAACTGTTTATTCGATGATGAAGGATTCTGATTTAGGCGGATTTAATTCTGACAGATTTGATATTCCCCTATTAGCCGAAGAGATGTTAAGGGCAAATGTAGATTTTGAAATGAAAAATAGAGTTTCTGTAGATGTACAAACGATCTTCCATAAAATGGAACAAAGAACGTTGTCTGCAGCCTACAAATTCTATTGTGATAAAGATCTTGAAAATGCTCATACTGCCGAAGCTGATACCATAGCAACTTATGAAGTATTAAAGGCTCAGTTAGATACATATGGAGATTTAGAAAACGATATTAAAAAACTCAGCGAGTTTACCACTCGTAAAAAATCAGTTGATTTTGCAGGTTTTATTTCGTTGAATAAAGACAACGAAGAGATTTTTAGTTTTGGCAAACATAAAGGAAAAAAAGTAGAAGACGTTTTAGAACAAGAACCAGGATACTTTGGTTGGATTCAAAATGCAGATTTTCCTTTGTATACTAAGAAAGTACTTACTGCAATTAAATTGAGAAAGTTAAATAATAAATTAGGATAGAGTTTGAAGCTGATTTGTATAGGTAGAAACTACGCCAAGCATATTGAAGAATTAGAAAATGAACGTCCAGAACACCCTGTGATTTTCTTAAAACCGGACACTTCAATATTGCTCAAAAAACAACCCTTTTTTATACCAGATTTTAGTAATGATATTCATCATGAAGTTGAAATACTGGTTAAGATTAACAGATTGGGTAAGCATATAGATGAAAAGTTTGCCCATAAATATTATTCGCAAATAGGTTTAGGGATAGATTTTACAGCCAGAGACCTTCAGTCCCAACTAAAAGCCAAAGGATTGCCCTGGGAAAAAGCAAAAGGATTTGATGGTGCAGCAGTAATTAGTGAGTTTGTAGATAAAGCGCAATTTTCGGATTTAAACAAGCTTGATTTTTCATTAGAAAAGAACGGAGAAAAAGTTCAAATAGGTAATACTTCACATATGTTATGGAAAATAAATGAGTTAATTGCCTATGCGTCTCAATACTTCACATTAAAAATTGGAGACATTATATTTACTGGTACTCCAGCTGGTGTTTCACGAGTAGAACCTAACGATAAATTAGACGGTTTTATTGAAGATAGGAAAATGTTTTCCATTCGTGTAAAATAAATTCCTTAATTTAGGGCTCAATAAGGGAAAAGAAAGAATAACTATGGAATTAAATTACAAGCTATACAAGGTTAAAGAACTTGCTGGTGGTGATGAGGATTTTGTAAAAGCTATTGCTGAAGCTTTTTTAGAGGAAATTCCAGAAGCTGTTTCTTTAATCAAAGAAGGAGTAGAAAAATACGACTTTAAAAAGACCTATGAGAATGCACATAAAATAAAACCCACAGTTCAAATGTTTGAGTTGGGGATTTACAATGATGTCATTACTTTACAGGATTGGGGTAAATTCGAACAAAAAGATAAGGATGTTACTTTGCAATTAGAAAAAATCATCGAAGTCGTTAAATTAGCCGTAAAAGAGATAAAAGCCGATTTTAACTTATAATGTTAGCAGAAATAATCACTATAGGAGACGAAATTCTTATAGGACAAATTATTGACTCAAACTCTGCATTCATAGGCACTCAACTTAATAAAGCAGGGGTGTCTGTATATCAAATCACGTCAATACAAGATGATAAACAACACATATTGAACGCTCTGGAAGAAGCTTCTAGGAGGGTTGATATAGTAATTGTTACTGGAGGCCTTGGCCCCACAAAAGATGATATTACAAAAGAAACTTTTTGTCATTTTTTTAAAGATAAACTTGTTGAAAACAAAAAAGTGTTACAACAGGTAAAATACTTATTTGAGAAAGTATATTCCAGACCTATTTCAGAAGTCAATAAGCAACAGGCCTTGGTCCCATCAAAAGCCATTGTGCTTAAAAATGAATTTGGGACTGCTCCCGGAATGTGGATGAATTATCAAAATAAAGTTTTTGTGTCATTGCCAGGAGTTCCTTATGAAATGAAAGCTCTGATTAAAAACCAGGTCATCCCCAGGCTAATAGACAAATACGAACTTCCAAGTATTCAACATACAACCCTGCTTACCCAGGGAAGAGGAGAAAGCGCTATAGCGGAGCATATTTCCGATTTTGAAACGAAGTTACCCAATTTTGTGAAGTTAGCCTATTTGCCCAGCACAGGAAGAGTAAGATTGAGATTGTCAGGAAAACATAATCAAGAAAGTATCTTGTCTGAAACCATGCGTAATTTGTCCAATACCTTAAAGCAATTGGTGAGCGATATTTTTGTTGGTTATGAAGAAGAAGGTTCTTTTGAACAGCAAATTGGTAAATTATTAATTGAAAAACAGGCAACCCTATCGGTAGCGGAAAGTTGTACAGGAGGAGCTATTTCCCAAAGAATTACTAAAAATGCTGGTGTTTCTGCTTTTTACAAGGGAGGAGTCGTTTCTTATGCTACGGATGTTAAAGAAAACACCCTACAGGTATCAAAAGAGTTGATCTCTCAACATTCGGTAGTTAGTGAAGAGGTAGCCAGTGCCATGGCTATGGGTGTGAAAAAAAGTTTGCAATCAGATTATGCCATAGCAACGACAGGTAATGCAGGACCTGCAAAAGGTGAATCAGAAGAAGAAGTAGGGACGATTTGCATCGCAATTGCTACTCCCAGTAGTGTATTTACTAAGAAATTTTACTTCGGAAAAAACCGCGAAAGGGTTATTAATAAAGCGGTCAATATGTCGTTTGAACTCCTTAAAGAAGAAATTTTAAAAAACTAATTCGATTTTCTTTGTCAGATTTATCAAAAGCTGTAAATTTGCAGCTCGTTTAGAAATAACTAAAGTTTAGAAAGATGTCAAGAGTTTGTGAACTTACTGGAAAAAAAGCTATGGTTGGGAACAATGTTTCTCACGCAATGAATAAAACAAAGCGTAAATTCAACGCGAACTTATTAAAAAAACGTTTTTACATTCCAGAAGAGGATAAGTGGATTACTTTAAAAGTTTCTGCTGCTGCATTAAAAACAATCAACAAGAAAGGGATTTCTGCAGTGATTAAAGACGCTAGAGAAAAAGGATTTTTAAACAAATAATAACTCAGTTTAAAAGACAACAAAATGGCAAAGAAAGGAAACAGAGTTCAAGTAATATTAGAGTGTACAGAGCACAAAG
>JABSPN010000339.1 GCA_013214425.1 Flavobacteriaceae bacterium
ATTCAAAACGATTTTCCTGAAACCTACGGAATAGGTCAAACAGGATTAGCAGCCAGAGCGACTATCGAGAGAAAAGCGCAGGCAAAACAATTAAAGTCATATCTGATTTTCTTTGATAAAATTTTAGCCACTTACTTTAAGCATTTGAGTAAAGTAAGTGAGTTGTTATCGATCAATGGACGTTTGACAAAAACTTATTTCACGCAAGCCATAAAAGACATAGAAGGCTTTGAAGATTTAGTTGATGCAGCTTACGATACCAACAACGATGAAGTTTTAACAGAATTGTTGTTAGAACAGTTCGATAACAATATTGAAAGAAGAAACCTAATTCTAGATCATTTATTATCACGATTTGCTGAAAGATTTGGAGATTATACTTTCCTGATGAAAGCGCTTTACGGATCTGCAACAGATGAGATTGTATTATCCAATAAAGAAGCCTTCTTGAGTGATTATATCGCCATCAGTTCAGAAAGAGGTTGCGGATTTAATTACTTCATGCAAGGAGAACATGTTAACCCTGCTAATGACGCAGAAAATCTTTGGGATACCGATAATATTTCAGGGTTCCAAAAGAGAGTTTCCCGTTTGTTGGGAATCAAAAATTATAACAGAAGAACTCTAAGTAGCTCTTTTGTTGAGGTGTATTCACTAATTAATTCAGATTCTGAAACTGTTTTCAGATGGAGAATAAGAGATGAAGAAGACAATATTATCTTATCGGCTACAGAAGAATACAAGACAGTATCACTAGCATCAGATGAACTTTATTTATCGGTACTGCAAATAGTACAAACAACCATAAAAGAAATAGAAAACGCCTATGAGCAAGGCTTTGTAGAAGACCAGAATATTGGGAATTTACAATTAGGTATTTCACCTACAGGCAAATACTCTTTTAGTGTTATTAATAAGGGAGAGCCACCAACTAGTACAGATCATATTATTGCTAAGCAATATAAGTATTATGATACTGCCTTTGAAGTTAAGGAAGCGATGATCGCGATCATTAACTTCATGAAGTTTAAGTTTACTGAAGAAGGGATATTTTTAGTAGAACACATACTCTTAAGACCTTTTCCCGAGCAAGATCCCATGACGCCATTTATGCCAATCTGTACCGATAATTGTGAAGATGACTGCGGAATCGATCCCTATTCATACAGAGTGAGCATCGTCTTACCAGGTTATACATATCGATTCTCAAATCCAGATTTCAGGAACTATGCAGAAACCATTATAAGAGAAGAGTTACCAGCTCATATTCTGCCAAAGATTTGTTGGGTTGGATACAGAGAAGGAACACTTGAAAATATGAAAGAGCAACAATTACAGCAATTTGAAGATCAAAGAGCGGCAGGAATTACAGATTTGGATAACCAAATAATGGATGTTCAGAATAGTAGCTTACCTCAAGCTGAAAAAGATGCTTTGATTGCAGCTTTAGAAGCTCAGAAAGTAGCCTTAAACCAATCAATAGACAATCAAATAGCTGACTTTTTAGACAGTATCGTAGATCAAAACAATGATTTGGTTGATTTCGAAAATGCTTATAAAGATTATTTAGTTGCTAAGACATGTTTAGAAAATGAGCAACCAGAAGAAATAGAAGAATTATTATCGGCAATGGCCAAGTTAAATACGATTTACCCAGTAGGTAGGCTTTTAGATTGTAATGACGAAAGCGATGAACTGGAAGGAAGAATCATTTTAGGACAAACTAATATAGGAACACTGTAAAAAATACCACGATGAGTACAAAGCTAACCACCATCACAACTCAATACAGAAAATTTAATACCAATCAAGTATTAACAGAAAAACAACTGAATGAGTTTTTAGACTATTTTGAAGACCAACATCACTTAGCGCGAATAGGACTGAGCGGAGTAGGAATTGTATGCGGATTTAAATTATCATTCAATCAAACCGACAGTAGTATTACCATTACCCAAGGTTATGGTGTGACCACTGATGGAGATTTAATAGCATTACAAAGAAAACCTGATAACACACAAGAACAGGCCAATAAAATTTTAAAGTCAATCAACCTAACCTCTAAAACATTTACACTCTACAAAGAGTACGATAACGAAAAAGTTAAATACCCCAGGTTCTATGATGGGGAAGATCAAATAGAGTTGTTCGAAATTTTTGATGCAGATGATGTTGATACAGTTGACTTAGCAAACTACAGTAACCTTAAAGATCTTGCCGATTTAGAAGATAAAGTTGTACTCCTTTATCTTGAGTGTTATTCAAAAACCGGCGATTTATGTACAGCACTTGATTGCGATAATCAAGGTATAGAGCAAGTCAATAAGTTAAGAGTGTTGTTACTGTCTAGTGAGAATGCGATTAATTATATCGCTGCTCCTGATGTGATTTATAACAAACACGATTGGTATCAAACTTACTTAGATTTACCAGAAGTGGCAGTGGGTAGAGATATACTTAGTTCTGAAAATACCAAGACTTTCAAGAGATTAAAAGATGTATATTATCAATCGATAAACAATTTCGATACGGTTAGCAATTTATCTAATGGAATAGATGAAATTTATAAAAAGCTGAATAGTACAGGGAGTTCTACTTTAGGAACAGATATTACTAATATCTTTTCAATAAGTCCTTCGGCCATCCCATTAGATTTTCAATATCGATTTGATCTGCTAAAAGATTTAGTAGATACTTACAATGAAATTAAGAGGTTACTATTGTTAATTAATGTAGAATGTTGTCCAAATATTGGTGCTTTCCAAAAGCATGTAATGCTTGGAAGAATTGTTGAGAATAATGTGTATGATTCGCTTCGTCACCAATTCTACAAATCACCAATAGTAGGGCATGAAGATGAGAATTATAATCGCGTATTATTCTTAATGGATAGAGTTAGCGTTTTGGTGAATAATTACCTGTCTTCAGAACAAGGAGAGGAAATTAAGATCACGCCTTCTCAATTAAATGGAGATTTAGGACAACAGGCTATCCCATTTTACTACAATGTAGGAGATAATGTGATTAACAATTGGAGTTTTGATAAAACAAGGATTTTCAAACAAAGAACAAACCTAAGTTATCATACAACCAATTTGGCAGCTTTACCTTCAATACAACAACCACTTTTGTTTGATATAGACCATAATAATTTCTTGAGAATAGAAGGAATTCAAGGAAAACTATATCAAGATGCTTTAGATCAGGTATTGAAACTGAAAGAAGATAATGGTTTAAGCTTTGATGTTAAGGTTTTGTCTATAAATGCAACAACACAGTCAATCAATTTAGACGATTATAACTGTGAGTTTGAAGATTTACAGGTATTATTAAAGGCCTGGACTACAGAACAAGATTGTATACTGGCTTCTATGGCGAGTTTTTTCTCCGGATTTACAACAGATGAAGTAGGAGGAAATATTAGAGATGTAGATTATACAGAAGCTAGAAATCCGAATTTAATTGCTGAAACAGCTCCACAGGAATACTTCAGAAGACCAGGTGTTTTTAAGAAAAATATTGTCGAAGATAACTTGACACTTCAAGAAAATACGATTGGATTTCATGTAAAAAGAGCTTTTGATGAAAACAGAAAAGGATCGGTTAATGATATCAAGAATGCTACGATAAGTTATATAGGTGATTTGGTTGCTACTCCGGAATGGGAAGCGGAACCAGCCATAAGAGACTTGGTGATATTCGACG
>JABSPN010000034.1 GCA_013214425.1 Flavobacteriaceae bacterium
CTTGTGCGACTAATTGTTTTTGAGTATTGATATTGGTTCCTCCATAAACTCCAATAGTTCTGAGGTTAATATACTCAGTTAATTTTTCAATTTCTTCTACAACCTGTAAGACTAATTCTCGAGTAGGGACAAGAACTAATACTCTTGCAGTACTTTGTTTAGAAAACTTCAGGTCATTGATAATAGGTAGCAAGTAAGCAAAAGTTTTACCAGTACCAGTTTGAGCGATTCCCACAACATCTTTTCCTGATCGGATAACGGGATAGGCTTTCTCCTGAATAGGAGTAGGCGTAGTTAATGCCAAATCATCGATGGCATATTGTAGTTGTTTATTCAGGTTTAAATCTTGAAAGCTACTCATTAGGAAAAATTACGTTGCAAAAGTAACCAATTCTTTTTCATACCAAGGTATGATGCCTATTAAAGAAAAGTTTTAGTTCTGATCTTAGCTAACCTCCTCTTGAGCTTAGGACTCATTTTAGATTTGATAAACTTAATGGCAGCTACTTTGTATTCGGGCATATTCAGTGTTAAGTAACAAACAAGAGCCATGAAAATGATTGCACCAATTGTTACGGCCCATGGATTAAGGGAGTTGAATAAAAACCTATAGAGACTCAGTCCAAACCAACTTCCGTAGAGTATAACGAAATGTACGATGTAGACAGTTAAGGTTTTTTGACCTATTAGTAAAAACGTTTTGTTTTTCAAAAATCTTTCCAGTAGCATAATAATAGCTACGGTAACAAATACATTACCTAATCTAATGAATAAGTAATTGTTAATAGCAATGCCATTGAATAACGAGATGCCAGTTTCTTCAAATAAGAACTCAAAGAGGGGTGAGGAAGCAAACATCAGTAAAGCTCCATATACAATAAGCATCCAGGCGGTCTTTGTATATTTTTCTATTTTATTAGTAATAAAAAATATCCCTAAAAAAGCACCAATACACACATATCCAAACCAAGGGAAAATAGTGAAAATTGAATGCGTATTCATATCGATATAATTCTGTAGGAATGTAGGTAAGAAATCAAAATGAAGTTGCTCATGCCAAGGTTCAAACATAAAGATGACGATACCCAGCAATAAAAAGAAGTTTTGTAGAAATCGTAAATGAAATTTCTGAAACAATTTATATATACCAATTAATAATAGCAAAGATATAGCAATACAGTTCAGTACATCTACTCGCATAAACTCAGTATATCCGTAACCAATAAGCATTTGAAGATTAAATCGTAAAAAATAAGCCCAAAACAATACTTGTAAAGCCCTTTTTACTCCTTTTTTGATACGTTGCTTAATGTATTCGGGATCTTGCTTTTTTAATAACAGATAGATGAAAACAAATCCAGTAACAGTAAAGAAAACCGGAGCAGTATTGCCTCTAAAATATTCCCATGTAGCATAAATCCAGTTGGATTTATCACGATATTCGTTTGCTAACAAACCACTAACAAAATGTCCTTGCAGCATCATAAGAATTGCAAAAGCACGTAGTGCATCAATAAAGAATAGTCTTTTAGTGGCCATGTTTAAGAATAGTTGTTGCTCATTATCAGAGCGTTTGCAAAGATACATTTAATAATTTAGAATGTTAAAAAAAGAAATTAACATTTCCTTTTTAGCCTTGTTTTGTAGTAGAAAAACTAGCCGTACAATTTGTTATGTTGTAGTTTACGTTTTTTGCATTAAGTTTGCTAACATTTTTAAAGTTTGAGAACAACTAGAACCTATCATATTGAAAATGTTGAAGAGATCAAAAGAAAACTTCTTATTTGGAGTAAGCAGTTTTATGAAGTGGTTTGGTTAGATTCTAATAGTTACCCTCAAAACCATAAAAGGTTTGATGCTGTTTTAGCTGTTGATGCCTTTACTTTAATTAAAACCGATAGTGATGATGCTTTCGATAAGTTAAAGGACTATCAGGAAAATACGAAAGATTGGTTGTTTGGTTACCTGACCTATGATCTAAAAAATGATACTGAAAATTTAGGTTCAAAGAATTATGATAATTTAGATTTTCCTGATCTGTTTTTCTTTCAGCCCAAAAGGTTATTCATGTTTAATGATAATGAGCTACAGATACAGTATTTGAACATGATTGATGATGAACTGGATTCAGATTGGGAGGAAATTCAACAAACCACAAGTTTTAGTGAAATTTCTTCAGAAGAAATAAAAGTAAAGCTTAGGATAACAAAAGATCAATATTTTTCGAAACTCAATAAAATGATTGATCACATCAAGAGGGGAGATATTTATGAAGCTAATTTTTGTCAGGAGTTTTTTGCAATTAATTCTAAAATTAATCCACTTGAGGTGTATCAGAACCTGAATAAAATTTCAAGCCCTCCTTTCGCCACGTTTTTAAGGTTAGATGATAAGTTTGTGATTTCTGCTTCGCCAGAGCGTTATGTTAAAAAGAAAGGGAATAAGATTATTTCTCAACCAATAAAAGGGACTTCTAAACGGTCTGCGAATCCAGAAGAAGATGCAGCCTTAATAGCACAATTGCGTTCAGATGAAAAAGAGCGTTCAGAAAATATCATGATTGTCGATTTGGTCAGAAACGACTTGTCTAAAACCGCGGCAAAGGGTAGTGTGATAGTAGAGGAACTTTGTGAGATTTATACTTTTAAACAAGTTCATCAAATGATTAGTACAGTGACTTCTGAAATTCCGCATACTAAAAGTCCGGTTGAGGTATTAAGAACTACTTTCCCAATGGGTAGTATGACGGGTGCTCCTAAAGTTTCAGCAATGAAAATCATAGAAGAATTAGAAGAAACCAAGCGTGGTATTTATTCAGGGTCTATAGGTTATTTTACTCCGGAAAATGATTTTGATTTTAACGTGATTATCAGGAGTATTTTATACAACGAAACCAATCAATATATTTCCTTTTCGGTTGGTGGAGCCATCACGGCGAAATCTACTCCAGAAAAGGAATATGAAGAATGTCTAATCAAGGCAAAAGCCATGCGAACAGTACTTGAAGGTGATTCAAATTAACTGCCTATAGGTAAGCTATACTTTTATCTTACTATATTTACGCCAACTTAGTCATTGTGCTTAAAGATTTTGAAAAACATATAGCCAGCAAATTCCCATTTTTAGACGGAAGGAAACTATTGATCGCTGTATCAGGAGGTATTGATAGTGTTGCTCTGGTTTATCTATGTCATTTTCTTGGACTGGATATAACACTGGCACATTGTAATTTTAAGTTAAGAAAAGGCGATGCTGATGCTGATGCAGTATTTGTTAAGGAACTTGCCAATAAATTAGATAAAAAATTTGCAACCATTACTTTTGATACAGAGCATTATGCAGAAGAACATAAGTTATCTATTCAAATGGCCGCCAGAAAATTGCGTTATGATTGGTTTGAATCGTTGCGAAAAGAGAATGCGTTTGATTATGTGTTAACGGCTCATCATTTAGATGATACTATAGAAACTTTTTTAATTAATTTCATAAGAGGAACCGGACTTAGAGGGTTAACAGGTATTCCTGAAATTAATGGGAATATAGTCAGGCCCTTATTGGCATTCAGTAGAAAACAAATAGAAGATTTTGTTTCTGAAAATCATATTGAATGGAGAGAAGATCAGAGTAATGCCTCTACCAAGTATACTAGGAATAAAATTAGACATGAATTATTGCCTGTCATAAGAGAGTTGAATTCTGAGTTAGATCATACTTTTACAGAAATGATTTATCATTTAAAGGAGAGTCAGATTCTTATTGATGAAGCAGTACAGCTTTTTAGTGATAAATATATTTCAAATGAGAAAGATGTTACAAAAATTGAAATAGCTCCTTTAAAAACAATAAAGGCATCAAAAGCTTATTTATATGAACTCTTAAAAGAGTATGGCTTTACAGAATGGAATGATGTAAAAGGTTTACTAGAAGCACAATCAGGGAAACAAATTCTATCAAAAACACATCGACTGATAAAAGACAGAAATCATTTAATTTTAGAATGCCTAACTAGATCTGTTAAGGAGACAGAAGTATACATTGACAATGAAGAGCAAACCCTCGAGAGTCCTGTGTATTTAAAATTGGAGGCAGTAGAAGAGTTTGGAGAATTCAATAACAAGACGATCTATGTTGATAAAAGCTTGTTAAAGTTTCCACTTATACTAAGAAAATGGGAAAAAGGGGATTATTTTTATCCTCTTGGGATGAAAGGGAAAAAGAAGTTGAGTAAGTTTTTTAAAGATGAAAAGCTTTCTCTAGTTGAAAAAGAAGCACAATGGCTATTATGTTCAGAAGATAAAATCCTTTGGGTTTTAGGAAGAAGAGCAGATAACCGATTTAGAATAACCAAGAAAACTAATAATATATTAAGAATTACGTGTTAGATTAGCACGATAGTATTTTGCCCTATGAAGAAATTTGCATTAATAACCTTATGGTTAACTTCAACATTTGTTTTTGCTCAGTTAGGACAAATGGGACAGCTAGAAGGTGGGAAAGAACCCGTTGAATGGAGCTCTAAAGCTAAGAAAATATCAGATAATGAATACGAATTAACCTTTAGAGGATACATAGAAGAAGGTTGGCATATCTATTCTCAGTTTACTGCAGAGGGAGGCTCACAACCTTCTGAATTCATTTTTGAAAATGTCAATGTAGATTATGAGTTAATCGGGAAAGCAGAAGAAAGTAAAACCTATACAGAATACAGCGATGTATTTGAAATAGATGAAACTTTTTTTAAGGAGAAAGCTATTTTTAAGCAAAAGATTAAGTTGCTGAAACCAATAAATGTGATTACGGTTGAACTTAATTATCAGGCTTGTTTAGAGGTTTGTATTCAGAAGAACGAAGTGTTTACTTTTTCTTTAGATGGTTCTAAAGTCACACCAATGCCTCAAGAATTGACTGATCACGATATTGCTGAAACCGAAAAGCTTAAATTAGATATTAAGAACCCTGAATTAGTTAGAAGTTGTGATGATGATGGTACTAAGAAATCACTTTGGGGAATATTTATATTGGGATTTTTAGGAGGGTTATTAGCCTTGTTGACTCCTTGTGTATTCCCAATGATTCCATTAACGGTATCATTCTTTACCAAACAATCAGAGAATAAGGGGAAAGGAATTTTTAATGCAATTCTCTATGGATTGTTTATTGTGATTATTTACTTATTACTAAGTATCCCATTTCACTTAATGGATAGTGTTGAACCAGAAATACTGAATAACATTTCAACTAATGTTTATTTGAATGTCATCTTCTTTGTGATTTTTATCTTTTTTGCAGGCTCATTCTTCGGATATTACGAATTGACATTACCGAGCTCATGGGTAAATAAAATGGATTCAGCTTCGACAAAAGCTGGTGGTTTCATCGGGATATTTTTTATGGCCATGACATTGGCTTTAGTATCCTTTTCATGTACAGGTCCAATATTAGGATCATTGTTAGCAGGATCTATAGGAACAGATGGTAATGCAGCAATGCAATTGACATCAGGTATGGCAGGATTTGGAGTAGCCTTAGCCTTACCATTTGCACTGTTTGCCATGTTCCCTGGTTTAATGAATTCATTACCAAAATCTGGGGGATGGTTAAATACAACCAAAGTCGTATTAGGATTTGTAGAATTAGCGTTAGCTTTCAAATTCCTATCGAAAGCAGACCTCGTAATGCACTGGGGATTAATTAAAAGAGAAGTATTTCTGGGACTTTGGGTATTAATTTTTATCGGATTGGCGCTATACCTGTTTGGTAAAATTAAATTTCCACATGATTCACCAATTAAAAAACTTAGCTTTTCGAGAATTAGTTTTGCGGTTTTAGTAACAGCTTTTGTTATTTATTTAATTCCAGGCTTATGGGGAAAAAATCTTAAATTAATCAGCGGATTTCCACCGCCAATGTTTTATAGTTTATTCGAACAAGAATCGAAGTGTCCTTTAGGCTTAGAATGTTACAAAGACTTTGAAGAAGGAGTCGCAGTAGCCAAACAGAAAAATAAACCCATCTTGTTAGACTTTACTGGATGGGGATGTGAAAACTGTAGACAAATGGAAGAAAGTGTTTGGAGTGAAGACAAAGTGTTCCAAATAATTGACGATAATTATATCTTAATTTCATTGTATGTCGATGACAAAGAACAGCTTCCTGAAGACAAGAAGTTTAAGTTCTTGAAGCCTGATGGTAAGATTAAGAAAATTAGAACCATAGGTGATAAATGGGCTACTTTTCAGGTAGTCAATTTTAAGGCTGCTGCGCAACCAGATTATCGTTTATTAACACCAGATGGCCTAGAATTGCTTAATTGCGGTCAAAATAAAACAGATACCGATACTTATCATGATTGGCTAAAAGCAGGGCTAGATCAATTTAAAAAGTAGCAATACTAGAAATATTTAACATTTTAAAGTGGATTCCTAAGGTCCACTTTTTCTTTTTTATCGTATTTTTAGCATCCTTTCAAATAAAAAACCAAATGATTAAGAAATTACTCCTGCTAGTCGTAATGAGTTCTCTTACTTTTTCTTGTACAACAAAAACAACTAAAAAAGAAGAGAAAGCCGAGACTACAACTTCTGAAAACGATACTTACGCACAAGACAATTACACGAAAAAGGAAGTGACGATTACCATGCGCGATGGAATTCAATTACACACTACAATTTATAGCCCAAAAGACACTTCTAAAGAATATCCAATTTTAATGCAACGCACTCCTTATAGTTGCAGACCTTATGGTGATGATCTTAGAACTCGTTTAGGTCCTAATCGCTACCTGATGGAAGAAGGAAATATCTTTGTGTATCAGGATGTTCGAGGAAGATGGAATAGTGAAGGAGTTTATGACAATATGAGAGCCTATATTCCTGAGAAAAAAGAAGGAGAAACTGATGAAGCTTCAGACACGTATGACACAATTGAATGGCTAGTTAATAATGTAGAAAACAATAATGGAAATGTTGGTATTTGGGGAATATCGTATCCCGGATTTTATGCAACATACTCCTTATTAAGTGGGCATCCAGCCTTAAAAGCTGTTTCACCTCAAGCCTGTATTGGAGATTTTTTCTTTGATGATTTTCATCATAACGGAGCTTATTTATTAAGCTACTGGAGAGCTACAGCCGTATTTGGCTATATGAAAGATGAACCTACAATGGAGAGTTGGTATGAGTTCCCAGAATTAGATTCTAAAGACCAATATCAATTCTTTTTAGATAAGGGTCCGTTATCAAATTTAGATGAATATTACAAAGAAGACAATGTGTTTTGGCAGCAGTTGAAAGAGCATCCTAATTACGATGAGTTTTGGAAGTCTAGAGGGATTATTCAGCATTTAGAAGATATCAAACCTGCGGTAATGACGGTTGGAGGGTTATTTGATGCTGAAGATTTATACGGACCTTTTGAAACCTATAAAAATATTGAGAATAGAAGTAAGAATTACAATACCGTAGTATTTGGTCCCTGGAGTCATGGAGATTGGGCTAGAGTAAGAGAAAGACAAGCCATTGGAAATGTGTATTTTGGAGATAATATTTCAGATTTTTACCAGAAGAATATTGAAACAAAGTTTTTTAATCACTTCCTGAAGGGAGCTGCAGATGGCAATACTGGATTACCTGATGCCTATATGTTTGATACAGGAAAAAAGGAATGGTCAGAATTTTCAAGTTGGCCTCCAGAAGGAGTAGCGAAGCAATCCTATTACTTAGGAGAGAATGAAAGTCTATCAACATCGGTCTCTTCCGCAGAAACTACATTTATAAGTGACCCTAAAAAACCAGTGCCATACTCAGAGGATGTAAAAATGGTGTTTACACCAAGAAAATACATGACAGACGATCAGCGTTTTGCTGCTAGAAGACCAGATGTATTGGTTTTTGAAACAGAAGTGTTAGCAGAAGATGTGACTCTTGCTGGAGAGATTATGGCAAAGTTAAAAGTTGCTACTACTGGGACAGCTGCAGATTGGGTAGTGAAATTAGTTGATGTGTATCCAAATGATCATGAAGAATATGAAGAAACTCAAGATTACCTGAAAATGGGTAACTATCATCAAATGGTTAGGAGTGAAGTGTTACGTGGGCGATTCAGAAATGGTTTCGAATCAACAGAACCTTTTGTCGCTAATCAAAAGACTGATGTGAATGTAAAATTACAAGATGTATATCATACTTTTAAGAAAGGCCATAAGATCCAGATTCAGGTACAAAGTTCGTGGTTCCCATTAATTGATATGAATCCGCAAACCTATGTGTCTAATATTTTTGAAGCTAAAGCATCAAATTTTACCAAGCAAACACATACGGTTTATGGTGATTCAGAAATTGAGTTTACAATACTGGCAAAGCAAACTAACAATAATGCAGAATTAAATTAAATTATGATCAATATAAAAACACTAATTAAAATAGCATTCTTATCAGCTTTCATTTTGATGATAAGCTGCAAAGAATCAGAAAATAAATCAGAAGAAGTAGCTATTACTTCGGAAGAGATTGCTGCTGAATCAAAAAAGGCGAATGACTTTTTTGAAGCAATGTTTAACAAACGAGTTGCAGATAGTCCTATGCTTCAAACTAATTTAGGAATTAAGACAGATTACGATAAATGGGATGATATTTCTCCTGAAGCTGAAGCAAAAGAGCATCAAGAAAATCAAGAAGCTTTGCAATGGGTAAAAGATTCAATAAATGTTGAAGCCTTAAACGATGATACGCGTTTGAGTTATGATTTATTCAAGCAAAAATTAGAAAATGAAATCGCTGATTATCAATACAGGTTATATGATTACCCGGTAAATCAAATGCATGGAATGCAAGCAGAAATACCAGCGTTTTTAATCAACATGCACAGTGTGTCTTCTAAAGAAGATGCAGAAGCTTACATTGCGAGGCTTTCAGGATTAAAAGGAATGTTTACACAGTTAGTGGAGAACTTAAAAGAAAGAGAAAAAGCAGGTATTGTGCCGCCTAAGTTTGTATTCAACCATGTGTTAAACGATTCAAAAAACTTAATTAAAGGGGCGCCATTCGATAATTCAGGCCCTAGTACTTTAATGGCCGATTTTAACAGCAAAGTAGATGAATTGGAAATCCCTGATGAAAAGAAAATCATTCTAAAAGAACAAGCAAAAGAAGCCTTGTTAACTGGTGTAAAACCAGCTTATGAAGGTTTGATTGCAACTTTAGAAGATCAATTATCGAGAGCTAATGATGCGGATGGTGTCTGGAAATGGCCAAACGGAGATGCATTTTATGCAAATGCTTTACAAAGAACAACTACTACAGACATGACTTCAGAAGAAATTCATCAACTAGGTTTAGCTGAGGTAAAGCGTATTCATGGAGAAATGAACGCAATTAAAGAGCAGGTAGGCTTTGAAGGGACACTTCAGGAGTTTTTTAAAGAGTTAAAAGAAAATGAGAAGTTTTATTATCCGCAATCAGAAGAAGGGAAAGCTGCATATATGACTGAAGCAACTCGTATGATTGATGAAATGAAATCACGCTTAGATGAGCTATTTATCACCAAACCAAAAGCTGATATGATCGTAAAAGCAGTTGAACCTTTTAGAGAAAAATCGGCTGGGAAAGCTTTTTATCAGAGACCTGCGATAGATGGGTCACGTCCGGGAACGTATTATGCCAATATGTATAAGATGAAAATGATGCCAAAATATCAGATGGAAGCCTTAGCCTTTCATGAAGGTATCCCAGGACATCATATGCAAATTGCTATCGCTCAGGAGTTAGAAGAAGTACCAAAATTTAGAAAGTTTGGGGGCTATACAGCTTATATTGAAGGGTGGGGATTATATTCAGAATATGTACCTAAAGAGTTAGGGTTCTATTCAGATCCGTATTCAGATTTCGGGCGTTTGGCGATGGAGTTATGGCGTTCGTGTAGATTAGTTGTCGATACAGGAATACACAGTAAAAAATGGACGCGTCAGCAAGGAATAGAGTATTATGCGAATAATACACCAAACGACATGTTAGATTGTGTAAAAATGGTTGAGCGTCATATTGTAATGCCATCTCAGGCAACAGCCTATAAAGTAGGAATGAATAAGATTTTAGAATTACGTCAAAAAGCTAAAGATGCTTTGGGTAAGAAGTTTGATATCAGAAAATTCCATGAAGTGGTTTTAGCCAATGGTGCTGTACCGCTAAATGTATTAGAAAACAAGATCAACTTGATGATTGAGGAGATGAAATAAAACGTTTTTGATCATTAAAAAGGTAAAAAGGCCGCTCATTTGAGTGGCCTTTTTCCTGATATAATTTCTATCTGTGTTAGCTTCTAGAAGGGTAAGTTCCTTGAAGAGCAATAATGTAGTTGATTGCTAAATATGGTTGGTGATTGTCAAATGATTGGTGATTACCAGTGTTTAAAGTGCTACCAGAAAGCGTAACATTACCAGCTGCCATAGTTTCTGTCACAGCTTCAGAGTTGTATACTTTATCTGAACCGTCTACAATACCAAAGTTTCTTCCTTTTGGCTCTGTATTATCACCGTCATCTTCGTTTACCATAACAGTTCCCTTAGCGTTACTAAATGCATGGTTGTGAGAAGGTAAGTTGTTAACACTTAAGGTAACACTTGCACTTCCACCTCTTTGGCCTAAGTTAACTTGAGGTAATCCTGGTCCAGTTCCTTCGTGAATTGGAACACGACCTCTTAAATCTGGTAAAGCGAAAGTTGATCTTCCGTCTCCTCCGTAAATTGTCCCTAAAATAGAAAATAAAGCATTGTATTGTGATATTGGTAATAATTGTCCATCACAAAGCGCCCAACCTCTTGGTGCGAAATTTCCTCCAAATGCGATTATTTGTCCGATAAATGGTTCCATAATTGAAAAATGTTTTTAAAATTTTATTGTTAACTTGTTTTTTAATTGATTAGTTTCTAGAAGGAAAAGTTCCCTGCATGGCGATAATATAATTGATTGCTAAATACGGTTGATGCGCATCAAAAGATTGTCCACCTCCAACATTATTAGTAATACCGGAAATACCACCGATGTTACCACTAGCCATGGCTTCTGTAGTAGCTTCAGAGTTGTAGAGTTTACTTGATCCGTCTACAAGACCAAAATTTCTTCCTTTTGGCTCTGTAGAATCTCCGTCATCTTCATTTACTGAAATAGCTGCAGTAGCTTGTGGACTCAGCATATGATTATGCGATGGCATATTCAATACAGTTAATGTTTTAGTTGCTGTCCCTGCTCTAGTACCTAATTTTACGCTAGGTAAGCCAGGTCCAGTACCTTCATGCATAGGGGCTCGACCTCTTAAGTCTGGCAAAGCGAAAGTAGTTCTACCATCACCACCGTAGATCGTTCCTAGAATTGAAAATAATGCTGTATTTTGGGAAATAGACAATAATTGGCCGTCACAAAAGGCCCAACCTCGCGGTGCGAAATTTCCTCCAAAAGCAATTATTTGTCCGATAAATGGTTCCATAAATTAATTGTTTTTGATTAGTAATAAATTTAAGTTGTTCGTTCTTTTATAACTAACTTAAAAGCATACGAAACCTCTTTATCGTGTAGAAAAGGATGTTTGACTTTTTTGGTTAGTGTTGACTCAAATATAGTTTAAAAAACCGTAAAAACTGTAACGTAATTCCCCTTGAAGCTAAAATCAGGTGTTTTTACGTGGTGTTTATAATTTTTAAATTTAAAAAAGAAAAAACTTTAATTTACATCCAGTGAAAGAATAGGAATTTTATATATTTACCTTACTAATCAATCCATATTCAACCAATTTCATTAGATGAAGTTGTCATGTTTTGATTTTGCATAAATTTCTTATAACCTTTTTCATAGTAAGGTGCTCTTTAAGAGGACCACTTCACTGTGAAATACAATTAATTTATTATGTCTAAATACACAAAACTTTCAGTGAGTAATCACACCCCAAATTCTGTTTCAGTCTACGTATCATTCTCAAATATTCAGGGGAACTGCAACGTGGAAAATTTCCCAGTATTGACTCCAGTAGCAGGCAAAGAAAAATTGATGGGAACGTTCAATCTTGCCTCTGGTAGCACCCAAGAATTTGATCCAAAGGGTAATTTTTTAAGCGGAAACATTTGCTTTTTTGTAGAACCACGATGCCCAATAATGGGTGCAGATTTTTTCAATGGAGGGGATGGCACAAATATTGCACAATTTTCGTTAAACACACCGGACCAAAAAGATGAAGATTTTTCCATCAGTTGTATCAACGGTGTAAATACAATTATGGAAATGAAAGTTGATGAGAATGATCACTGGATGTGCAATAATAATACCATTACAAGTATCGCAAATAAAGGATTGTATGAAAACAAAGGCAATATGGGAGTTTTTCCAGTTAATTGTTCTGGCTGCACCACTACAGATGATCCGAAGGCTTGTACTAGTTTAGAATCAGGAGAGCCACAAGATAATGATATTTGCAAAGTTATACGACAAAGCAATAATGCTAATGGCGGAACGGTTCAAGTAATCCTGAAACCCGAAATACCCTTAAATACGGCTAAAGAATGGATAAAAAACTGGAAAGCAAATAATTTAACTGCAAAAACAAAAGCTGTAGTAATTCCAACAAGGGATTTAGCTAATTTATTAATAGAATTGGAGGTGTTCAAAGTCCAACCTGGAGGAAGCTATCAATTAAACTTATCAAAAGAAGGCGTAATGAATGTTCGTGGTTATTTTGCAAACGACGGATCTGAAGACAAATTGCTTTTAGTTGGAACAGAGCAATTTGAAGGTAACTACGCTGATATTATTAGTGATGATATCTACATTAATAAATCTGGAGCTACTCAAAAAGCTAACAATACTGTTAGTAACGGTACATCAGGGATTTATGATTTAACAACTCCGTGTCCACCAATGTGTGACCCAAATAGTCCGTTAAATAACCAAAAATAATGACGCCATTACGATTAATATCATATATATCTATATTATTATTAATCATTAACTCATTATTATATTTAAAAAGCTTTAGTAGAAATTCTAAGGCTTTTAAACTTTTTACAATTTTTATTGTATTTACTTTAGTTATTCAAAGCACTTTTTTGATTCTAGCAATTAATCGAATTAATAATATACTATTGATTCATGTTTTTTATATAATTCAATTTTTATTGTTAAGCGCTTTCTATATGGAAATAATTAACTCAAAAAGAATTACAACAATAATAAGAGTATTAAGTTTATTAGTTTTATTAATTTTGTTAGTTCAATATGTTGTTTTTCCTGAGCTGTTTGTGAGTTTCAATATGACTGAAGTATTACTAACTTCTTGCTCATTGATTTTTTACTCGGCATTGTATTTTTATAAATCACTGGAGCACAATAAATCATATTCTTTTTTAAACTCAGGAGTTTTAATATACTTAACAGGAAGTAGTCTTATATTTGCCACTGCAAATTTTACAAGTTTAATCAGTAGAGAGATCATGTCTGTTTTATGGGTATTGAATTCAGTTTTGTTTGTGGTTTTTCAATTATTAATTATGTATGAATGGAAGAGAAGCTTATCCTAGAAAGTAATGATTTAGTAACTATAGTAATAGCCATAGTAGTGTTATTATTGTTAATGGCTCTTGCTTTAGTGATTTTCTTCCGATTCGCCCGTAAAAAGATCATAGAAAAGGAGCAAGAAAAAGCGGCTTTAGAAATCAACCACCAAAAGCGTATCGTACAAGCGACCATTCAAACCCAAGAAGAAGAGCGCAAACGTATTGCCAAAGATTTACATGACGATATTAGTGCCAAGCTCAATGTAGT
>JABSPN010000340.1 GCA_013214425.1 Flavobacteriaceae bacterium
TCAACTACACAGTAAACACAAATGGTAAAGATCAAACCATTCAATCAAATCACTTCGTTAAATAATGATCATTAATGGAGTTCAATGATTTGATTTTCAACCCTTCATAATTCAACACTTCTTTTGTGATGAATCTAAGTTTAATTCGCTGATTTGGAAATACATCAAAATAATTCTGTGTAAAATGTCCTTTTATGTTGGTGTGTAGAAAAACATCTTTTAAAAGGGTGTCAGATGAAATAGTAATTTCATAACCACTTTTAATTTGGTTAATTAATATTTGAGGAATCTCATTTGTCAAATCCAGCTCTTTAGGCTTTACAAAATAAAAAGCTCTTGAGGTTTGGTCAGATGCAACCAACAAAAATGTTTTGGCGGGATCGTCTGTTAATTCCTGAATAGCCACAGTACTGATATGTTTACTCTCATTAGATAAGACATGATCTTTCAATTCCATTTGCTTAATTAATTCTCCTTTAAAGTTCAGCACTTTCAATTTTACATTATCAAATTGAACCTGATCTCCATCGGCAATTAAATAAGTTTGAATAGAATCATTGACTATTCGATTAGAAATTAATTGAGGTTGAAAAGATTCCTTTGCTTTATAATGCAAGGCTTTCCAATTTCCTAACCCGTCAATACTTGACCAGGAGATCACAGGCCAACAATCGTTGAGCTGCCAATACAAACTTCCCATACAATAAGGCATGGCTCTACGATGCGCTTCGATTCCCATGGCAATACCTCTAGCCTGTACTAATTGACTTACATACACATAAGCTTCAGAGGTTTCAGGAACCATATAGTCTCGTTCCATATACTCATTGATTAATGAAAATCCACGTACATGTTTTTGATGCGTCTTAAATGAGGAATGATCAATAGTTACAGAATCGCTTTCCGTAAAATATCGTATTGCTTCAAAACTGGGATAGGCTTGAAATCCAAATTCACTCATAAATCTTGGCACTGCCGATTCGAAATGCTCAAACGGACGAGCATCATGCCAAACCCACCAATCATGAGCATCTCCTTCAAACTGGTATTGGGGATTTCCCCTTCCATATCGAGGAGAACTTTCCCAATAATCTGTATCAGTATAGTTCGCTACTATCTCTGGTAGCAGTTTCTGAAAAAGTGATTCATAATGGCTCCATATTTCTTGTTTCTCTTCCTCGCTCCTATTCATTTGCCAACCCCAACGATCCCATCCTTCAGCACTTTCATTATTTCCGCACCATAAAGCAATACTTGCATGATTTCTAAGACGTATAACTTGCTCTTCGGCTTCGACCGCAACATTATTCAAAAACTCTTGATCTCCAGGGTACATCGCACAGGCAAACATAAAGTCTTGCCAAATCAAGATCCCCTTTTTATCACATATATCATAAAAAATATCTTCTTCATAAATACCACCACCCCAAACACGTAACATGTTCATGTTTGCCTCCACGACATCAGTCAGAAGGTTATTATAATGCTCAGAATTTACTTGAGACTGAAAACTATGCTGCGGAATATAATTCGCACCTTTCATAAACACAGGCCTTCCATTAAGTTTAAAATAGAAGGTCTCACCTTTATCGTCCTTTTCTGTAACCAACTCAATTGTGCGCACGCCCTTTTTGATTGCCTTAGAGGCATAAAGGTTTCTCTTATCTCTTAATTCAATTCGAATATCATACAAATACGGTTCACCCAAATCATGAGTCCACCATAATTTTGGATTCTTAATCCCAAAATCTACTTTCAAATTCTGTTCTCCCTGGGCTTTTTCATAAATTCTTGATGTGCTTAATGTATCATTTACATAAATATCAAAAATCAGTTCTTCTATTAATTTAGAATCAAATTTAACCCGGGCCGAAAAAGAGGCCAAAGAATCTTCAACTTTCTCTTGTTTTATATAAACATCATCAAGATATAAATCATTCCATAAATTAATTGAAACATCTCCTATAGAGAAAGAGTTGAGTATAGGACCCCAATCCCAACCATATTGAAATTGGGCTTTTCTGGTAAAAATTCTTTCTCCCTCTGGAAGCTCATAAGACAACATTTTCATTTCGCGTTCTTCATGAACTTTTGTAGGTTGAAAAACTATTCTTATTTCATTTTCTAACCTAACAAATGGTTTGATATTCACCTTCCAATTTCTAAAACCATTATTAGTGTGCAATACAAACGTATCGTTTATAAAAATATCGGCATAAGTATCAATCTTCGAAAAGTTTAATTGAATATTTTCCTGATTCAATTCCTCTTCGCTCAACGTAAATTTTGTTTTGTATTCCCAAAATTCATCTGAAACCCATTGCACATCCAATTCATGAGATTGCTTAAAAGGATCTGGAATCTCATTCTGATCTCTCAAATCAACAAAAACATCACCAGGAACTGTTGCCTTTTTCCATACAGTATCTTTAACCGCTTTGAATTGCCAGTTTTCATGTAACTTTTTTTCTACTACTCTTTTATCTTTCTGTTTACAGGAAGCAATAAGTACTGATATTATGACAACTAGAAAAATTCTATAACTCATATTCCCAAAGATAAAAATTTGAAAGTCATAGAGTTTTAAAATGGCTACAATATTAGTACATTTACCTTCTACATATTTTATACCGTATTGACATGTCAGGACAAAAAAGACTCTTTTTACTAGATGCTTACGCTTTAATTTTTAGAGGATATTATGCTTTCATCAAAAATCCGAGAATTAATTCTAAAGGAATGGATGTTTCAGCAATTATGGGATTCACCAATTCCCTTTTTGAAGTATTGAGAAAGGAAAAGCCTGAATATCTAGCTGTTTGTTTTGACAAAGGAGGAAGTGAAGCCAGAAGCGAGGTTTTTCCGGAGTATAAAGCTAATAGGCAAGAGACTCCCGAAGCTATTAAAATTGCCGTTCCTTATATTCAGCAAATATTACAAGCTTTAGACATTCCTGTTATTGAAAAAGCCGGATTTGAAGCCGATGATTTAATTGGAACTCTAGCTAAAAAAGCCGAAAAAGAAGGTTTTACAACCTACATGGTAACCCCTGATAAAGATTTTGCTCAACTCGTTTCTGAAAATATTTTTATGTATCGCCCTGCTCGCATGGGCAACGGAATTGAAATATGGGGAATCCCTGAAGTACAGGCTAAATTTGAAGTAGAAAGACCTGAACAAGTGATTGATTTTCTGGGAATGATGGGAGATGCCGTAGACAATATTCCTGGACTACCTGGAGTTGGTGAAAAAACAGCGAAAAAATTCCTGAAAGAATACGGAAGTATGGAAAATTTATTAGCAAATACTGCCGACCTAAAAGGAAAGATGAAGGAAAAGGTAGAGGCCAATGTAGAACTCGGATTACTATCAAAACAATTGGCCACTATTTTATTAGATTGTCCAGTTGATTTTGTCGCAGATGAATTTATTGTATCCAAACCCAACGCACAGGAAGTAACTACGCTCTTCCAAGAATTAGAATTCAGAAGATTACAGACTACTTTCGAAAATATTTATGGACTGAGTCAGTCTGAACCAGCTCAACCTAAAACTGCTTCAGAAGGAACACCTGAAAAAGCTTCAGCAAAAAAGAGCCCGTCTAATGATGGGCAGTTTTCTTTATTTGGAGCTAACATCTATTCCGAAGAAGAAAAAGAAGTTGAGACGGGTTATAAAACCAATGAAAATAC
>JABSPN010000341.1 GCA_013214425.1 Flavobacteriaceae bacterium
TGATTCAAATAATGGATTTAAATCGTATTTAGCATATAATCCTACTCCTCCCCAAGCGATATAACCACTTAATCCGTATACCAGGTTACTGGCATTATAGCTATTTTTAATTTTCTCTTTTTTATCATCTCCATCCATACTAAACTTTAGTTTTTGTTTGGTTCCGATTCTAAAACCTCCATAACCTCCTACACCGATTTTGAATTTTTTTCGTGTTGAATACCTGAAGTAATGTTCTCTTTCAATCTTTTTTGAAGGACCAAATTCAAAATGAATTGGTGCTACTAAATTGGTAAATCTGATTTTAGACTTATCGAGATTTTCTGGAAAAGTTTCTAAGGTTGTTACATCTCCATTTCTGACAAAATATCTGTTATCTGTGGGTTTCAAGCTATTATACTGAAGTGAAATCCCGTATTTAAATCTTAAAAAATTACTCTCTTTAAACACTCGTGTTCTCCAGGCGTAACCCAATTCAAAGAAACGTGATCCTGCAAATTTATAATCTGAATTATCTAATGATCTCCCCTCCTGAATGGCATTGTTAAATCCTACAGCAATCACAATATCTGAATAGGTTCTTTTATCCTTTTTCCTGTGTAATCGAATGGTGTCATTATTTCGAAGTGCTATAATTGGGCCGATACCAAGTTCTATAGCATACCCTCCACTTACACTTTCTTTTCCATTAGCAATATCGGTAGCTTTCTGCTCAATACGTCTAGCAGCTTCTTCTGCAGCTTCTTTCTTCAGTTTAGAAGCCTCTTCCAAGGTTATTTCATAATTATCTAACTTTCTATTAATGGTTTCAACTCGTCTTCTCAGCTTGTCTTTTTCTTGCTGAGTCATCCGCTCGATTTGCTCTTGTTGTTGTTCTGAAATTTCTTGACTTTGCCTCTCTTGTGCGCTCAAAATAGTCGTACAGAGGACTAACGCCATCATTGTAATGATTCGTGTAATAAGTAACATCATGTTCGTTTTTTATTGATTAATGAATATGCGCTGTGTTAGTTATCATTTCTAGTAGCAACGGCAGTTTTCGTCTTTTTAAATCCTTTCTTAACTGCTTCAAAAACTTTTGCTCTAAATGATTCTTCAGCTTCTTCTTCAACTTCCGTTAAAAGTGCATCCGGATTGACTTTAAGGGCAGTCGTAGTAGTATTTATTGTGTTTTCAGTTTTTGTTTCTTTTTTTAAATTTTCTTGAGCCAAAGCTAACAAAGCATCTACCTCATTATTCAAGGCTAAAGAATCTTGCTTTTTCTTTTCATTTTCCGCTAGTGAAGTCTTATTCAAATTGACTTCATTCTTAATTAGAGGGTTTGACCTATTCTGTTCTTTCACTTCTTCCTTTTCTACTTTCTTCTGATTTTCTGCGAACCTTCTATTTTGTTTTACTTCAACAGACTTCTTTTCTATTGATTGTTTGTCTATTTGCTCATTATTGATTGTCTTATCTTCAGAAGCGATTGCGTTTTCTACAGTTTCTGTAGCTTCAACAACATTCGTTTCTTCATTCTCATCATTGATCACTAAACCAGAATCTGGAATTGTCTTAATTTCATTTTCTGTTTCGTTAACCAATTGCGTTTCTTGCTCTTGTTCTTTGTTACTATTCAGGAAAAATAACATCCCTAATAAAAGCATAACACTTGCTGCTATGGCATAGTATGCATAATTCCTCTTTGGCCTTTCGTCTTTAGTATCCAATAGGGCTTCCAACTTATTCCAAGAATCCTGATTGGGTTGGATCTTTCTTTCGGAAAGCACCTTTTTTACCTTGTTATCTAGTCTATCTTGTCCCATTTCCTACAGCATTTAAATTAGTGATTTTTTGTTGAAGCAATTTCCTTGCTTTAAATAGTTGTGATTTTGATGTATTCTCAGAGATGTTTAAAACAGCTGCTATTTCTTGATGCTTATAGCCTTCTATAGCATATAACACAAATACCATTTTATAACCTTCTGGTAAGTCATCAATTAGTTGTTGTATTTCTACTGCATTGAAATTTTCATTCAATGAATCGTCATTTTCGTGTTGAAAATCTTCGATTTCATCTGTGAGGTAAACCTCTTTTTGTTTTCTTAAAAAAGAGATGGATTCATTTACCATTATTCGTCTTATCCACCCTTCAAAATTCCCATTATTCTGATAGGTTTTTAAATTTTGAAATCCTTTAAAGAAAGCCGAAATCATTACGTCTTCTGCATCCTGAATATCTTTTATATAATATCTGCATACACTCAACATTTTTGGTGCGTGTAACTCATACAAATCCTTTTGGGCTCTTCTTGACCCCTCTAGTGCTTTTGCCACGAGTTGCTTTTCTGATCTATATAATTGAATTACTTTCAATAGTTTCATTTTTGCTTCTATTTATAAAGACGCAATTATGATGCAAAAGGTTGCCTAGGTATTCATTATTTTTTATAAAAATTCGTGAGATCAATAAAATCAATAGATTATAGATTTTATTTTTTTCTATCAATCACATAATTCACCATTAAAATTAGTGATTTTTTGTATTCAGATTCTGGGTAATCCTGAATTAAAGTTAAAGCTTCTTCCTGAAATGCTTTCATTTTAGTGATGGCATATTCTAATCCGTTATTGGCTTTTACAAAAGCTATAACCTCCTTAACACGTTTTGTGTTTTTATTGTGATTTTTGATTGAGTTGATTAACCAACTCCTTTCTTTTTGAGAACAATTATTCAGCACATGAATTAATGGCAATGTCATCTTTTGTTCCTTGATATCTATTCCGGTTGGTTTACCTATTTTCTCTTCTCCGTAATCAAACAAATCGTCTTTAATCTGGAAAGCCATTCCTATTAACTCTCCAAATTTTCTCATTATTTCAACTTCTTCTTCAGAGCCATTAACAGCACAAGCACCTAAACCACAACAGGCAGCAATTAAAGTAGCTGTTTTTTGTCTGATAATTTCATAATATACTTCTTCAGTTATATCAAGCTTTCTGGCTTTTTCAATTTGTAAGAGTTCTCCTTCACTCATTTCTCTTACTGCAACAGAAATAATTCTAAGTAAATCAAAATCCCCATTATCAATCGATAAGAGCAATCCTTTTGACAGCAAATAATCTCCAACTAAAACTGCTATTTTGTTTTTCCATAATGCATTAATGGAAAAAAAGCCTCTTCTTCTGTTGGAGTCGTCAACAACATCATCGTGAACTAAGGTTGCTGTATGGATGAGTTCAATTACAGAAGCTCCTCTATAGGTTCTATCATTAACAGTTCCTCCTGAAACCATTTTAGCGACAAGAAAAACAAACATCGGGCGCATTTGCTTTCCTTTTCTATTAACTATATAATGCGTAATGCGGTTGAGCAATGCTACCTTAGAAGACATTGAATTGGAAAACTTTTGTTCAAAAAGTTCCATTTCATCATAAATGGGCTGCTTTATCTGCTCAACAATTTTCATAAAGATCAAAAGTAGTCAAAACCTTAGTTTATAAAAATAAAAAAAGCAGGAAAAACTCCTGCTTTACTATTTATGATCTAAGTTTTTAATTAGTCATCGTGATCTGTACCACCGGTTCCGCCACCAAATACACACAATACATCTATTGTTTTGGTAACTGTAGCCGAGTTTCCATCTTCATCTGTAGCTTGAAGTGTTACATCGTAAATTCCGTGAGTGAAATAATGGAACTCAGGAGTT
>JABSPN010000342.1 GCA_013214425.1 Flavobacteriaceae bacterium
TCATCTTTGATATCCCTCATATAATTTCTGACGGTAAAACAATTTCTATTTTAATTAATGAATTGATAGCACTTTATAGTGATAGAAAAGTACCTAAACCAGATTTTCAATTTAAGGATTATAGCGAATGGTTATTAAAAGACGCAACTGAATATAAGTTACATTCAAAATCTTTTTGGGTTGATCAATTTATTGATTTTCATAATAGATCTACAATTCCATATGATTTTAATTTAAAAGAAGAGTCAGTAAATTTTAATGGTGATGTATACAATTTTACTTTACCAGAGGATAAGATGAAAATTATTTACAAAGCATGTGAAGATTATAATTGTTCAGTATTTATGATATTATTTACTGCTTTCTCTCTTACATTGAGTAAATATTCGGGTAATGAAGATGTAGTGATTGGAACTCCAATTGATAGTAGAAGATTTAATTCTTCTACTAGCAATATGATGGGTATGTTTGTTAATACATTGGCTATCAAAGTAAATTGTAATAGCGATTTTTCAAATGATAACTATATTAAAAAAACTATAGCGCATATAATCAATTGTTTTGAACATGGTCATTATCCATTTGAAATGTTAGTTAATGATTTGAATATATCCAGAGATCTAAGAACTAATCCTATATTTGATGTGCTTTTTACAATGCATCAAAACACCTATGATGATTTAAATGGAGGTAATTTAAAAGTTGAATTTATAGAGCAACAAAAAAGAAAAATTGATGTTGATTTATCCCTGGATGTTGCGGAAATAGAGGAAGAAATAGTTTTTAATTTAGTTTACGCAAACACGAAATATGAAAAAACTACTATAATTTCTTTTGTTAGGGATTACATTAATATTTTAGATTACTTAATTGAAGGTACAGGGAAAAAGATTTCGAGTATAAAAACAAGTCGCGTTTTGGATATTTCTGGGAGAAAAATTCCTATGAGTAATAAAATATCTTCGATAGTGGATATTTTTGAAAATACTTGTGAATTAAAGAAAGACGAAATTGCAGTTACTATGGATAATGAGTCCATTACTTACAATGAACTTCAGATAGAATCTAACATAATAGCCAATAATATAATTGAAAAATATGATAGTAAAAATGTACCCGTAGTTATATTATATGAGAAGTCAATTAAACTTCTTTCCATGATATTGGGTGTTTTGAAAGCAAGGAAATCTTACATAATAATCAACCCCTCGATGCCTCAAGACAGGATTAAAGGAATTCTTTCTAATGAAAATATTCAATTTGTTATTTCTGAAGACGTTTACTTGCATGATATTTATATTGAAGGAGATATAGTTCTGGGTGAAAATATGCTCAAAGGGAACAAAAACAAGGATTTTCCAATAATCAAAAGAGAATCTACTGATATAATGTATACGATATATACTTCCGGTTCAACTGGATTACCTAAAGGAATTAAGGTAACTCATAGTAATATGATAAATATATATAATGGGTGGAAGGATATCTATGATCTTCAAAATCATAAGGTTATATTACAATTGGCTAACATTACATTTGATGTGTTTACAGGAGATTGGATTAGAGGATTACTTTCGGGGCTTACAATGGTTTTATGTCCAGCGAAAAAAAAATTAGACATTCCATTTATTAGTGAACTTATTGTAAATTATAAAGTGAATTTATTTGAAACTACTCCTCAATTGGGGAATCTATTAATGAATTACCTATATCAAGAAAAAGCCAATGTAGAATTTCTTGATATTGTTATACTGGGATCCGATACATTAAGAACCAAAGATTATATATCATTAAAAAAAATGAGTAAGGATAGTATTAGGTTTATAAATAGTTATGGGTTAACAGAGACTACCGTAGATAGTACATATTATGAAATGTCCGAGGAACAATGTATGTCTTATGATTATACGAATACTTTTCCAATAGGAATTCCTTATCCAAATGTTGATTGTTATATTTTAAATGATGACAATATAAGACAACCGATAGGTGTAGAAGGAGAACTTTGTATTGGTGGTAATACCGTAAGTAATGGCTACATTAATAATGCAGATCTCAATGAAAAGAAATTTATCAAAAATCCATATTCAAAGGGTAGATTATTTAAAACGGGAGATATAGTTAAATATGATAAAAATGGAATAATTCATTTTATTGGAAGGAAAGATAGACTATATAAAATTAGAGGGCAGAGGGTAGAGCTTGGTGATATTGAAAATGCAGCAATGAATTCAATGAAAATTAAAAAAGCGATAGTTCTGCCTGTTGAGACATATGACAACTTGTCTCTAATATTATTTTACACTTCTAAGAATCTAATAGACAAAGAAGATTTTATATTGAATATGTCCAAAAAGGTACCTAAATATATGATTCCTGACCATTTTTACTATTTGACTGAAATTCCACTTTCTGAAAATGATAAAATTGATGTCAAAAAGCTACAGGAGTATGGAGGAAATATTATTTCTAAAGAACGTAAATTAGAAAAACCAGAAAATGATACTGAGAATCAGATTCTTGATCTATGGAAAAGTATTTTGGGACATAATAATATTTCTGTTTTAGATAGTTTTTTTGATGTTGGAGGTAATTCTATATTACTTATAAAACTTCATGTAGAGTTAAAGAAATGCTTTGATAATAAATTGACAATAGCAGATTTATTTACCTATCCGAGTATTAGAACCTTATCACTATATTTTAAGAACAATCAAAATAAGAGGGTTTCTGTTAAAAATAAAATAGAGGATCTTGTAAATCAATTAGAAAGAGAAGGAATAAAGGGAGATGATTTTTTCGATTTGATAGATGATCTTTAAATCGACTTAAATTTATTAAATCATATAATCAAACATTCATTTTAAATGAAAAAAATAAAGAAATATATAGTTGAACAATTTCAAGAAAACAAAATAGACAAAGAATCTTTTTCAGATTTCATTGAGGAAATTGTGCTAAATCAAAAGAATTCTCAAAATGAGAAAATAGCAATAGTTGGTATGGGAGTAAAACTTCCTGGGGGAGATAATGAAAACTCATTTTGGGATAACATAGAGAAAGGTAAAGATCTTATTATTCCATTTCCAGAGGAAAGAATCAAAGATTTAAAAAGTACTAATTTAAGTCAAAATTTTGAAGATAAAATTTTGAACCCAATTGATGCTGCCTATTTAGAAAATATTTCCAGTTTTGATTGCCGTGCCTATAAGCTTGATGCCAGTGGACAACGTCAGGACTCAGAAGAACTAAGGCAAAGTATTCCATCACTTTTGTCTTCATATACATCTTCTTCAATAGTTTATTCAAGTGGTTCAACACAATTTGGTGATACATCCGATGATATGCATACATTTACTGGAAATATAACTGCAAGTGGTAATGTAACTGTTGGTGGCACATTAACGTATGAAGATGTTACTAATGTAGATTCTGTTGGACTTATAACTGCTAAGAGTGGTGTTAATGTTACTGGTGGTCAACTTACAGTTGGTACTGCATACTCGGTTGGTGCTGCTGGTGTTGCTGGCGCTCCTGGCGCTCTTGGCGCTGCTGGCCCCTCTGATCACGCCTACCTGGCTGATCATATAATTTAACGTGGCCATGTTATGATAAGTGGTAATTTGAAATGATCCAACGACTGCTGAACAGCCAAACGAGCGGATCCACGTAACGCCGCACATGCTTA